>CALBHI010000158.1 GCA_937894535.1 uncultured Verrucomicrobiota bacterium | reverse complement strand
CCAACGCTGGCAACATCGGTATTTCCACAACAAACTCGAGCGCTCGCAGGTTCCCACCGCCGGCTACATCGTCCTGACCCGGGCGACCGAAGTCCCGGCGCAACGCCTCCAGCACGTCACGGCCGAACTGGCCGCGATCGCCCCGCGGGCCACCCGCCAGAACCCCGACAGCCTGGCCGAGTTGATCACCGATCTGGCCCTCACGGCGCATCACCTCCCAGCCCGGCGCTTCGCCAACTCCACGCATGATTCGCATCCGCACCACCATCACCGCCACGCCGCGAACCACCATTTCTCCTCGTGCGAACTGCGGCTCCCGCCGCGGGTCGATATGGAGGATTTGCGACGGTTTCTCACCGGCTTGCCACCGGAGGTCATTCGCGCCAAAGGCGTGGCCTACGAGAACAACGCGGCGAACACACCGTGGTATTTCCAGAAGGTCGAGGGCCAGGATGCGGTAACCTTCCACCGGATCGATGCCCAGATCGTCTACGACCCGGTGATGATCCTGATCGGGGTGCTGATCAACCCCGCGGAGTACCGGGTTCCGTTGGCCGCCCTCGGCGCAGCGGCCGACCCGGTTGCATGAACCGGCCCGCGCACGGCGGACGTCCTGGAGGCTGACCGTCCTCCTCATTGACACCCACCACGCCGAGTCGCTACGGTGCCTGCCGGAGTATGCCCCATGAATGAACCTGCGAGCCTGTTTACGAACCAATCCGTCATCATCACCGGCGGGGCCAGCGGCATCGGCCGCGCCTCGGCACTCCGCATGGCCAAAGCCGGTGCCAAGGTCGCCGTGGTGGACATCAACGAGGCCAACATCCACGCGACGCTGGCCGAGATCGAACACGCATACCCCGGCACGGCCACCCTCGGCATCAGGACCGATGTCCGCGTTCCCGGCCAGGTGGATGCCATGGCCGCGCAGGTGCATGAGACCTTCGGACGCATCGATATCCTCGTCCACTCCGCCGGGGTGTTGCGCCCGCCGGGATCCAGTCCGCGCATCCTGCCCCAGATGGAAACGGCCGACTGCGATGCCCTGATCGACATCAACCTGAAGGGAACCTTCCTGTGCGACCGCGCGGTGCTTCAATTCATGATGGCCCAACGTTCCGGCCAGATCCTGAACATCGCCTCGACCTCCGGATTGAAGGGCATCGCCTTCGACTCGGTGTATTGCGCCTCGAAATTTGGCGTGGTGGGCCTCACCGAATCACTGGCCGAGGAAGTCCGCCCGTTCGGCATCCGCGTCCACCTGCTCCTGCCCGATGCGGTGGCCACCCCGCTCTGGGATACCAACATCGCCGGGGCCCCCGCCGGTTCGCTTCAACCCGACCGCGTTGCCCATGTCATCGAACTTATGCTGGGCCTACCCGAGGATATGATCCTCTCCAATGTCGTGGTCGCCCCGTTCAAGACCCGCCGCCGGAAGAAAAAGGATTCCGCCGAGACCTGAGCGTTTCCAGGGATTGGACAACCCGTAACCCGCATGGTCCAGACCCTGGAAACTGCGGCCCATGGCACAGGCGCATCCCATCAGCCGGCAGAACACAACGCCGGGATCAGTCCCGCATGCGCAGAAATCCGACGCCCTGGGCAACAAAGATCGAGAGGCAGGCGCCGATCACGATGACGAATCCGTGCCGGCCCGCGTCGGAAGACATCAACGCCGGCATCAGGAAGTGCCACCCGGCCATCACTGACGCAACCAACACGATCGAGCGCACATAACGCCCCGCCGACGGCTTCGCCGCATCGCGTGCCGCAGTCTCCCGCGACCGCAGCATGGAGCGCACCACCAGCGGCCCGAGTACCAGCAAGCCAGCGATCCATGCCCCGAGGCATACCACCGCCAACGCCCGCCCGTCCGCGTTTTTCA
>CALBHI010000157.1 GCA_937894535.1 uncultured Verrucomicrobiota bacterium | reverse complement strand
GAAGCACCCCACCCCGGCCAGGCCCTGAAACAACTCTCCGCTACCGGCATCCTCGCCGTCATCCTCCCCGAAGTAGAGGCGATGCACGGCGTGGAGCAACCACCGGACTACCACCCCGAAGGTGATGTGTTCGAGCACGTCTGCCTGATGCTGGAAACGATGCAGGAGCGCACCCCGGCCCTGATCTGGTCCATCCTGATGCACGATGTAGCGAAGCCCACCACCTTCTCCATCCAACCCGACCGCCAAGGCCATCCACGCATCCGTTTTTTTGGCCACGATGAACAAGGCGCCGTCATGGCCGCCGACATCCTGCGCCGCTTCCGCTGCCCGAACCAGTTGATCGATGACGTGGTGATCGCCGTGCGCAACCACATGCGCTTCGCCGCCGTGCCGGAGATGCGTACCGCCACCCTGCGCAAATGGGTGGGCGCCCCGACCTTCCCGCTCGAATTGGAATTGCACCGCATCGACTGCCTGTCGAGCCACGGCTCATTGGATCACTACGACCAGATCCGCACCTTCCGCGACACCCTCGCCGCCGAACCCGCCCTGCCCCAACCCCTGATCACCGGCAAGGACCTGATGCGCCGCGGACTGCCCCCCGGCCCCCTCCTCGGCCGCGTATTGAAACGCATCTACGAGCAGCAACTGGAAGGGTCGTTCTCGGATCACGCCACCGCCCAAGCCTGGCTGGATCAACACCTCGACGCCCTGCGCGACTCACCCGACATCCAACCATGACCGGTCACCGGAACGGCCTGTGGCCCTTCCGTCCATCCGTTGCGCAGCCATACGATCGTAAGGGTTTTCCTGCCGGATCAGCCATCCGTGCTCCATGACCGCCAACACCCGCTCGCGACTGACCAGTCCCAGCAGATCCGCCCCCAGCACCACCGGATAAACCGCCTGCTGGCCGGATCGCACCAGATCACACAGCGCGGTCAATGGCATATCCGGACGCACCATGACCACCGGCCGTTCCATGATCCGTCGTACCGGCCATCCGCGCTCCGCATCCAGTGCGTGCGCCCGCCACGCAACCGCCGCCACCACCCCGATAACCCGCCCGTCCTCCACCACCAGAAAGTCCGCGTGGCCTCCATGATGCCAGGCATCAAGACACGCCTCCACCTGCGCCTCCGGCGGCAACACCGAAGGCGGCGTCACCATGATATCGCCCACCGTCACCCCCGACAGCGCGGACCGCAGATGCACCATCCGTGATTCCGCCCGCGCACCGAGAAACACCATGATCCCGATCAGCGACAAAAACGGATTGTAGGAAAAACCAGCCACCACCATCACCACGGCAAACCCCTGACCAACCACCGATGCCACGGACGTGGCTCGCGAATACCGCATCACCATCGCGAGCACCGCCCGCAGCACCCGCCCGCCATCCATTGGAAACGCGGGAATCATGTTGAACCCGATCATGACCAGGTTGAGCAGCAAGACCTTGTCGGGAAACTCGCTCCAGTCGCGGGAGCCCAGCCGGGCAAACCGCGATTCGTCGGGCCATCCCACCCACCCGATCAACGCCAGCGCGATCACCACATTGACCAGCGGACCCGCCAGCGCGATCGCCAGTTCCTCGCGCGGCCGCTCGGGTATCCGCTCCAGCGCAGCCACCCCGCCGATCGGCAGCAACGTGATACTGCGCGTCCCGACCCCGTACCGCCGCGCCGCCAGCGCATGGCCGAGTTCATGCAGGAAGACACAGAGAAAAAGAACCACGGTCAGCGTGACCGAGTAGACCACCGCCCCCGCACCCGCCGCCCGGTAGCCGAGGTAACCGGACCAGACCAGCACCAGAAAAAAACTCCAGTGCATCCGCAACGGAATCCCCGCCACCACTCCGAGATGCCACGCCCCCTTCACGGCGAATGGGTCGGATCCCGCGGCGGAACAAGCAAACGCAACGACGCCGCCCATCCCATGACGAGCATCAACATCATGAAGATTTCGACCCCGCAGTCCTCTTACCCGGGGCACGACGC
>CALBHI010000156.1 GCA_937894535.1 uncultured Verrucomicrobiota bacterium | reverse complement strand
CGACCGCGATAGCCACGGCCGGGGGTATAGGTAAATGCGCGATTGGTGGAAAGGGCCAGCGCGCCGTTCAGGGTGGACGAGGTGAGGACGGCGCGGAGCACGTTGCCGTCCACATCGAGGTCATTCGCCAGCACACCCTCGGCGGCATTGACCACAAGCGGGCCGGACGGATAGGCGTCGGGGACGGCCTCGGGGGCATCGTTCACGTTCGTCACGGTGATGAAGACGCGGACCGGCGCGGAGGTGAACAGGCCATCGGTCACCCGGTAGTCAAAATAATCGGTTCCGAAGAAGTTGGTTTTCGGCGCATAGGTGAACGTGCCGTCGGTGTTCAGGGCGAGCCTTCCGTTGTGCGCCGCCACCGGGGCGAGGTAGGCCCAGCTTCCCTCCGGCCAATTGCCGGAGAAAAACGCGGTCACGTTGGTCGGGTCCCGGCCGGCGAGGATTTGCGCCGTCCAATAATCGGACAACGTGACCTCGCGGGGCAAAATGGAAATCGCATCGCGGTCCGGGTCGGCATCGTTGTTGAGCAAGGATTGACCGGTGGCGACGACCAGGGTTCCCTCCTCGCCGATCCCGAAGGCTTCCGCCGGACCGGTCACCGGCGGACGGTTGCCGAAGGTCCGGTAAGAACGGCTTCCGGCCGGGAAGATGGGGGAGCCGATGGCGCTGGCCATCGATTCGAGCACGGTGACGGTGACTTCCTCGTTGTACCCGAACCACGTGTGGGGAACGAGGCGGGCGGTCGCGCCAACCACGATTGCGGTGAAGGCGCGCGGACCCGACAGCGACCCGCGCAGGCTGACATGCGCCTGCACGGCGCCGGTGGTGATGTTTTCGTCGAAGGTCAGCACGATGTTCGTGTGGCGGTCGGCGAAAGCGTTGGTGCCCGGCGTCGGCGTCATGGCCAGCCAGTCGAGACGCGGACGGACCACGATGGTCGCAGTGGCCACCGCTCCGGTCACCCCGTCGGCATCAAACACCCGGTAGGTGAAGGCATTGGTCCCGTTGAAGTTGGTGACCGGCGTATGGATGAAACCGCCATCCGGAAACAACGTGAGGCTGCCATTGGTCGTGGACGTCACCAGCAAGGCTTGTGGCGTGTTGGCGAAGTCATTGAGGATCACACCCTGGGCCGGCTCGACGACCAGCGTGGTGTCCTCGAACATGGCGTACCCTTCCCCGTTCGCGGTGGGCGTGATGACCTCGTAGGCGCCGATGTCGCGGCGACCGGCCAGGGCACGCACCAGGCCGCGTTGGTCGGTCGGCGGGCTCAGCGCCACGCCCAGGGTTCCCGTGGGTGCACCGCTATTGATCGCCGGGCTTCCCGTGAACAGGGCATGGGTCGGCGAGGGCCCGCCGTTGTACTGCAACGGTCCCAGCAGGGGATTGGCGGTGCGGAACCGCGCAGACGCCGCCAAGGACTGCTCGCTCAGAAAGGCTGCGGACGCGCCCGACCCGTCGCTGTCCATGTTGTAGCCGTAGGATGTCAACAGGCTGGGGAAGCTGTTGTTGATGTCGGAGGGGATATTCCGGGCGAACAGGCTGTTGGCGATGAACACCCGCGACGTTCCGGGAATGTTGTCTTCGATGCTGGTCTTGATCTCGCTGAACCCGGTGGACCGGAGTCCGCCGCCGTCGTTGATGAGGCCGCGCGACGCGGCGTTCGAATAGACCGTGCAACTGTACACGACAAGCTGTGCGACGCCGCCGTCAAAACTGCCGTTGTAGATGCCCGCGCCGCGCGTCTCGAGCGGAACGTTTTCCGGACCGCGTCCATCCAGCACATTGTGGCTGATCGTGCTGTTGAACAGCGAGACGCGGCTGGCGTTGATCACCGGAACGACGTCGCCGATCCGGTTCTGGGTGCATTGGTTATACACACCGCCGCCCTTCACCTTGCCCGAGGCGATGTTCCCGCTGATGGTGGTCCGGTGGATATCCACCTCGCCGCCGTCCTCGTTGCGCAGGCCGCCGCCGTTGGCGGCAATGACACCGGAAATCACATTGCGGAGGATGGTGCCGTCCTCCACCAGCAGCTTCGCCTTGTAGTCGTTGGCGATGCCGCCGCCCCCGCCGGATTCATTGTCCTCGATGCGCACGCGCGCCAGTTCGGCATAACCGGCCGAGGTGTTTTTTAGACCACCGCCGCTCGACAAGAACAGCGCATCCACCGTGTTGCTGATCATCTGCGCGTCGGAGATTTTTGCGTAGGAGGCGAAATTGTACGCGGCGCCGCCGGCGGCCAACACGGTGAGAGAGGCCGCGCGGTTGTGGTTGATGGTGGTGTTGCGGATGCTCAGGCCGCCCAGCAGGGAGGCCACCCCGCCGCCGTAGTTGACGATATCGCTTTCCACTTCGTTGCGGTCGATCCGCGAGTTTTCCACCGTCATCAGGCCCAGCTCGTTGTAGAGGCCGCCGCCGAAGCAGACGAGCCGGGGCAGGCGCAACCCGAAGACCGAGGAATGCAGCTCCGCTTTCGCATTGGCCTTGCCGACCCGGTTGCCTTCGATGACCGTGTTGCTGATCACGCAGATGGGCGAATTGTAGTTGAACCAGGTGATGGCATCCTCCAGCGGATTGCTGAAGTTGCCCTCGAAGAAATCCTTGGGCGAACCGAGCTGCAACAAGGTGTTGGCCGAGCGGCCGGCGGCGTCGTTGGCGAAGTTGTTGAGTTGGTTCGTGTTCGTCGGATCGGTGGGCGGGGTAAGCCCGGCCAGGTTGGTCAGCGAGCCGGAGACCACGTCGCGGGCGAGGCCGGAACCGCCGGGCGACGGCATGGTGCTGGAGTTGATGCCGCTGCTGCTGATGCCGCCGCCGTTGCGCGAGGCGATGTTGTCGCGGATGATCGAGTCCGAGACCCACAGCTTCGCCTTGCCCCGGTTGAAGATGCCGCCGCCCTCGCCGAACAGGGCATGGTAGGCGCGGTTGTTGCGGATCTCGCACCGCACAACCTCGAGCTCACCCTCGTTGTAGATGCCGCCGCCGCTCTGGGCCAGGCCGTCGAAGATGGTCATGTCGGCCAGCGTCACCTTCACCCCGGGCAGGACGCGGAACACCGAGCCCCCGCGCCCGCCGGAAACGAGGGTACGCCCGATACCGGCGCCGCGGATGGTCATGTCGCGGGTGATCACGGCATTCTGGTAGAACAATCCGGTGCCGAGCACGATCTCGGTCACATTGGTGTTATCAAGCGCAAACTGGAACTCGTTGCGGCGGGGCGGATCGAACACCACTTCCGCGTCATCCGTGTACCCACTGCCGGGCCGGAACACTACTTGCCGGGGAATGATCAGGATGCGCGTATTGGAGATCACCACTTTTTCCAGCGTATAGGCCAGCCAGAAACCCGAGCCAAAGGTGCTGACCACCCGGGCGCTGATATAATCCGTGAAGCGGTTCGGGTTGAATTCGATGTCATAACCCCGACCCAGGTCGAGGTTGTTCACGCTGATCACGCCAAAGGCGACCGAACCCAAATCGAAATAGTATCCGCTGCCAATGACCGCCTGTCCGCCGCCCTGACTGGCCGGTCGCCAGTTGGCCTCGACAAAGACCGAGGCGGCCATGGTGGACCACGCCGGCAAGGTGGCCAGCACCAAACGCAACAGCACTCGATTTGTCATGATACATACTGCCTATGGAAGGGATCTAACGCGCGGCACGCAATAGATGCTGGTTGGGCCGGCCAGACCGAATGAATCAGCCGGATATAATGGAAAAGCCTAGGCGGGGCACGGGGACCGTCAAGCGGATTCAGGTGCATTCGGCGTCACCGGACGACCGGAGGAGGTCGGCTCAACGACAAACCCAACCGTCCGGGCGGTGCGTTGGTCAGGGCCAACGGGCGAACGGGCGATGCGCTATTGGTCGACACCGGCGAGGGTCTGCGGTGAAGGGTAAACGCCGGCGTACACCCGGCCGGGTATACATGCGACGCCCCCCGCTTCCCGTCACAGACCGAGCTTGCGCTTGATCGCCTCCAACTCGTCGCGCAACGCCTTGTTATCCTCCTCGAGGTCCATGACCTGCTTCGCCAGCAACTCCTTCTCCTTCGCGAGCGCCTGGATGGCGGCGAGGGCGACGCCGTCGGCGTCCACCGTCATAATGCCGGTGTCGGTGTTGCCGAAACCGAAGGCGGCGTGGAAGTCCTGCGCCATCGGGCCGACGTGCGTGCCGTTCGGCTCCTGCTTGAAGGTCCAGGTCGCGATCGGCAGCGCGGCTACTTTGTCGAGGATCGTCGCGGCATCCACCGGCCGGATGTTCTCCTTCTGATCCCGGTCGCTGGACGTGATGAAGCCGCTCGCCTGCACGGTGCCCACCACCTGCAACCGCTCGGCCGGATTGTCCGTGCCGATGCCCACGTTGCCACCGGGGCGGATGAAGATGCGGGCATCGGCCACGCCTGTTTCGGCGATGTTGACCCCGTTGGACTTGCCATTGATGTGCCAGCGGTTGACGGCATTCGTGCCGGCAAGGACGATCCATTCACTTTGCGCGCCGCGACCACGGATGGAAAGCGACGCACCCGGGGCATTCGACGGGGCCATGCCGATCCCCACGCCGCCGGCAGCCCGGATCAGGAATTGATGGTCGGCGGTGGTGCGCATCACGCCGGGTCCGGCAAAATCCGACCACACAAACGATCCGGAGTGCAACGCCTCGGCATTGTACCCGGCGGCCATCGAAGCATAGGCGTTTGTGCCCACGCGGTTGAAGATGCCGCCCGGGATTGTGGAATAGACGGCTCCCGGATCGATGACATTGCCCCGTCCCCCGCCGATGGCACCGGATTCGGCACCTTGTCGCATGCGGTTGTTTTCCCCGCCTACAATCACCGCGTTGGCGGCCAACGGATCAATAAAGTTTCGGAAGCCTCCCCCGATAAACGCGACATTGGCAAAGTTGCTCACGACATTGTTGCGCCCGCCGGCAATGACCGCGTCGGCGGACTGCAGCAGGACGTTTCCCGATCCACCCGCGACGGTGGATCCGAAGAACCCGAAGGCGTCGTTCTGCAGGGTGTTGCGCTCCGGGAAAACCAGCATGTTCCAGAGCGGGGTCAGCACGATGTCCCGCGTGGCCAGCGAATACGGGACAGCAGCCATCCGCTCCCGCGGTGAAAGCGCAATCCCATCCACAGCCACTTCGAGATGCACATTGGTTTGCAGAAGGGCGTTCACCAATGTTCCGGTGGTGGTGGCGTTGTCCCCGATAAAGGTGTTGTAGAGCCCGTCCGCCACCGACACGGTGTTGGAATCCTCGTACAACAGGGTACCGCCCGAGGCGGCGTCATACAACCGGAGCGAAAGGCCCACGGACCCGTTCAGCAGGTTGGTGCCGTCGACCAACCGCCCCTGGTAGTTGACCAGGGCTGGAGGCTGGGCGCGCAGAACGGGTGAAAAAGGGGATAGAAGCGATGATAAAAACCCGGCAACAACCAGGTAACGGAGCGCCGGCCGCAAGGTCGTCGTTGTTTCTTTCATGCCACTATTCTAATCCACGATATTGTGCTGTCTACCCCCCTACTCCCACGCGAACCAGTCGGCGCGGAGTTGTTGCGCCCACGGGGCATTGGCATCCACCCGCACCACATTCACCACGAAATTGGTCGTGGTGACCGAGCGCACCGTGGCGACGAAGGTGTCGTTCACGTTGAACGACGGATCGTTGCGCGGGGTGACCACGACGCGGGGGGCGGTGCTGAAGGCGCCGGGAAAGGCCACGGAATAAACGGCCACGTTGATACCGGTGCCGAGCACCGCCGTGCCGGCCTGGAACCGGTCGAACGACGTGCCGTTCGTCCCCACCCGCAATCCCGCCTGCGCCTGCAGCTCGCCGCTCAACACCCGGAATCCGCCACCGGCCCGGAAGGTCACCTGATTGTTGGCGGTGGATGCGACATCGGCACCGGTATCATCGCCCCAGACAAAGGCACCCCGGTGATTGGCCTTCGCCTGGCGGCCGGCGGCGAACGCATTGGTGGCATTCGGACCGATGGAATTGTCCAACCCACCCGCAATGGTGGAGTACAGGCTGTTGCTGCCCACTTCGTGGGATCCGCCCCCGCTGATCGTCGCATAGGCGGCTCGCGTACGGATGATGTTCCCCCCTCCTCCGCCGATGGTGGTGAAGCTCGCGTTGGTGGTTACACTGTTGTTAAATCCTCCACCGATCACCGCGTACGAGGCGTTCGTCCCGATGTGATTACCCGATCCGCCCCCGATGACGGCATACGCACTCTGGTCGGTGATCCGGTTCCGGCCGCCCCCGCCGATGGCGGCATAACTGGAGCCCGGTGCGATGCTGTTTTCAAGCCCTCCCACGATGGCGCTGTAATCAGCACCCGCGGCCACGGCGTTGCTGAATCCACCGCCGACCAGCGCGTAGTCGGTATTGGCACCGATCGCATTCTGGCGGCCGCCGGCCACCGCTGCATACAGACTATTGCTCGCCACCCGGTTGTTGGAACCACCGCCAATGGTCGAATATTCCGCGTCGAATTCGATGTCATTCGAGCTACCGCCCGCAATGGTGGCGAACGAACCGTTGTTGCTGATCGCATTGAACGCCCCCCCGCCAATAACGGCATACTGGCTGCCCGTCTCGATCTGGTTGCCCACGCCCCCGCCGATGAAGGAAAAAGGGCTGTTCGGCCAGATGTCATTCGACAACCCGCCGACCACGACGGAATAGCGGGAATTGGTTCCGATGACATGCCGCGCCCCGCCGGCGATCAGCGCCCCGGAGCTGCGGGTATCAATCACGTTGTTGGACCCGCCCCCGATGACCGCGTCCTGGGCATTGCTGCCGATCTGATGGAGCAGGCCGCCGGAAATGGCGGCATTCAGACTGTTGTTGGCGATGCTGTTCCCCTCGGGGTTGACCACGATGCTCCCATTGGTCATGACCAACACACCGCGGGTGGAGAGGGAATAGCCAACCGAGGCCAACCGCTCGCGCGGGGAGAGGGTCGTACCGTTCACCGCCGCCTCGACCCACACCGCCGGATTGGTCAACGCGTTCAGAAAGGCGTTGTTCGTCGGATGGTCGCCGATAAAGGTCGCATACAAGCCGTCCGCGACGGTGACGGTGTTGGAATCCTCGTAAAGTATCGTCCCACCCGAAGCCGCATTGAACAAGCGCAACGACAACCCGACGTTCCCGTTCACCAGGTTCGTGCCGCTGAGCAACCGTCCCTGGTAGTGGATCAGCGAGGGCGGTTGGGCGAAGACGAGGGAGGAGGGGTGCAGGAGGACGGCGGAACATACCGCCAGCCATTTCATTTGTGCGTAGTTCGTTTTCATTCTATATCCTTTTTCATCCCATGACCCCGGCGAAGGCCCGCCGCGTCCCTTCACATACCCAACTTGCGCTTGATCGCGTCCAACTCCTCGCGCAAGACCCTGTTTTCTTCTTCCAACTCCGACATCTGAACACTGAAACCTGAAACCTGCTCCTTCAACGTCCCGTTCTCCTTCGCCAGCGCCTGGATCGCCGCGAGGGCGACGCCGTCGGCGTCGACGGTGGTGATACCGTAACCGGGAGCATCACCGACGCCGAAGGCGGCGTGGAAGTCCTGGGCGGTCGGACCGATGTGGCGAATCGCCTCATCCTGTCCCTTGTAGCGCCAGGTGGTGATCGGCATGGCAGCGACCCTGTCGAGCACGGCGCGGGTGTCCACGGGGGCAAAGGCCTCCTTCGCGTTGACATCGCTGATCTGGGTCCAGGCGCCGCTATTCGCCGCGACCTGCACCCCCGAGGTCAACACGCCGGACGTGAAAATGCGGAACCCGCCGGAGGAACGGAACGTGGTCTGGTTGATCGCCGAGGAGGCAATGATGTTGGTAACCTGGTAATCGCCCCAGACGAAGGATCCGGCATGGGTGGCCCGGGCGCGGGTGCCGGCGGCGAAGGCATTCTGGCCGCCGACCATGTTGCTGAATCCACCGGCCACCACCCCTTGGTACGCCAGGTTGCTGATGACGTTCCACTGACCGCCGAGGATCGCCGCGCCAAAGGCCTCGCCGCCGATCCGGTTGTTCTGACCACCGAGGATCGCCGCGTCTTCGGCATCGACGCCGATCTCGTTGCCGCGTCCGCCCCCGATCACCGTGTACTGCGCATCGTTGAGCACCTTGTTGTTCTGACCGCCGCCGATCACCGCATGGGCGGAAAGATTATCGATGCGGTGGCCGGACCCGCCCCCGATGGTCGCACGCGCCGCACCTTGCCCGATACGGTTGTCGTAGCCGCCGCCCACCACTGCGTAGAAGGCTCCATTGCTGATCACATTGATTTCGCCACCCGCGATGACGGTGTATTGCGCGTTCGAGCCGATGATGTTGAGCCACCCGCCCCCGATGGTCGAAGCGAAGCCAAACGGTCCGAGCTTGTTGCCCGCCCCGCCCCCGATGACTCCGTACGGGGAGGAGGAGGTGATAACGTTAAAGCTGCCGCCGCCGATCACGGATGACCCAGACCCCGGGCCCACCAGCTGGTTGTTTTGTCCGCCGCCGATGGTCGCATAGGTTGCGTTCTGCTGAATCACGTTATTGAAACCGCCGCCGATCCGTGCGCCTTCGGACGTTACGATGCGGTTGGTGACGCCGCCGCCGATCGTCGCGCGGTCCGATTCGATCACCGCATTGCCGCGTCCGCCGGAAATGGTGACATCCTGGCCACCGAAGCCCGTGTCGATCACGTTCTGCCAGCCACCCGCGATGACCGCGTTGTCCGCCGAGATCCCGAACATGCGGTTGTCCCCGCCGCCCCCGATGACCGAGCGCTGGGAAAAGTCGGGTATGGCATCGCCCCGGTTGGCCGAGCCCAGAACGAGGTTGTTGAAATCGGCGTACACGCCATAGGTCTGCCGGGCATAAGGAACGGAGAGCAGGCGCTCGCGGGGGGACAAGTTCGTGCCGTTGACGGCGACTTCAAGCCACAACGACTGGTTCAGTCCGCCGCGGTTCAGGGCCTGGTTCAGGCTGAGCGTGGTGTTCGTGGTGATGGTGCTGTCGCCGAACTGCGTCGCGTACAGGCCATCCACCACGGCGGCGAGGTTGGTCGCCTCGTAGATGAAGTTTCCGCCGGTGGCGTTGGTGTGGATGCGGAAGGTCAACGCGACGGTGCCGTTGACCAGGTTGGTGCCCTGGATCAGCCGGCCCTGGTAGTTGAGCAGCGCGGGTGGTTGGGCGAGAAGAGGAATGGATGAAGGATGAAGGATGAAGGATGAAAGAAACAGGATCGTGGCCAGCCGCTTGCGTGTGTTGTTCATAAACGTTCCCCTCGTAATCGTAATCCTAATCGTAATCCCCCATCCCCCGCCATCCCGGCCGCGCTCACCGCGCGCGGCTACAGGCCTACATCCCCAGCTTGCGTTTGATCGCCTCCAACTCCGCGCGCAACGCCTGGTTCTCCCGTTCAAGTTTTGCACTCAGCGCCTGAATTGCCGCGAGGGCGACGCCATCGGTGTCCAGGGTGTTGATCGTCGTGTCGTCGCCAAACCCGAAGGCGGCATGGAAATCCTGCGCGACCGGGCCGATGTAACGGCGGTGGTTCGGATCGGCCTTGTACGTCCAGGCGGTTATCGGCAGATCGGATAGTTTCGCCAGAATCGCGGCGGTATCGATCGGTTCAAAGTTTTCCTTGGCACGACGATCGCTGATCGTCGACCAGGAAGTAGCGCCGGATGCGAGCCGCGCGCCCAGCGTTCCTCCGGCATCGGAAAAAAATCGGTAGCCGCCGGCGGCCTTCATGGTCACGGAATTGGCATTCGTTGAGAACGTCACTCCGCCGGAACTGTCCGCCCAAACCAAGGTGCCTGTTTGCAGCGCCCACGCCATGTAGCCCCCCGCAAAGGAGTACCAGGCGCTGTTCCCGATGCGGTTGCTGTAACCCCCGGCGATCGTGGAGAAGGCGTTATCCGATCCGATGATATTGAAGCGTCCGCCACCGATCGACGAGGCCCCCGCGTTGCCCTGAATGAGGTTGTCCTTGCCGCCGGCGATAACGGAATAGTCGGCATTGGTCTGGATTACGTTGAGGGAACCGCCGCTGATGACGGAATGGTTCGCGTTCGTCTCGATGACCAGCTCCCGCCCACCAGCGATCACCGCGTAATTCGCGCCGCCTTTGATGCGGTTATTCAGCCCGCCTCCGATCGTGCCGGACGTCACATTGACATCGACGGTGTTTCCTAATCCGCCCCCAATGACGGCATGCCGGGAGAACGTCCATATCCGGTTATGCTCGCCGCCTCCGATGACGGAGTGGGTTGCGGCCGCCTCGATCCGGTTCCGCTCGCCGCCCCCAATCGCCGCGCTTTCCGCATTCGTCTGGATGACATTTTCTGCACCCCCGCCGACAACGGAATTAATTGCGCCATGAATCGTATTCCAGAGCCCCCCCCCGATGACCCCGTGTGATCCAGCGGCTTGAATGGTGTTTAGGCTGCCGCCGCCGATGACGGCGTTATTCACGTTCGATCGAATCGTATTCCGCGAGCCGCCGCCGATCACGCTGTAGCGGGCCAGTTCGACGATATTGGACATGCCGCCGGCGAGCACGGTATGATCCGATTCGAGTCCAAGCCGGTTCCACTCTCCGCCGCCAATCACCCCGCCCCAGGTATTGGAACTGATCACATGGTTCCGCCCGCCCGCGATCACCGAGTAGTCGGAAAAACCGTCGAGGTAATTGGACATACCGCCGCCGATCACCGAATAATAACTGTCGGTCACCACATGCCCCTGTCCGCCGCCGATCGCGGTGTAACTGGAGAAGTAGTTGACGTTGCCGCGGCCGCCGTCGATCACCGCGTATTCGGCATTGGCGAGCATGCGGTTTTCTCGCCCGCCCCCGATTACGGCAAAATTACCGTAAGCGCCAATGCTGTTTGTGCCGGCGGAAGGATTCAGCACCACGCTGTGGTTCGTTCCCATCGTTAATCCATACGTGATGCCGGCATACGGCACCGCCAACAGGCGTTCACGCGGCGCCAGCACCGTGCCGTTGACCGTCACCTGAAGCCAGACTTCCGGTAGTTGCAACGCCTCGTTCAGGTTGCCAAACACCACATGCTGGCCGATCGCCGTAGCATAGAACCCGTCCACCACGGCGGCCTGACTCGTGCTAACCAGGAGGGCAGAACCGCCGGAACTGACGGGAAACAAGGAGAACGAAAGCCGGGCCGGGCCGTTATACAGATTGGTGCCGTCGAGCAACCGCCCCTGGTAGTTGATCAGCGAGGGAGGCTGGGCGAGAAGCAGGGAGGTGGGATGAAGGAGCAAGACGGAAAGGCAGGCAGCGAACACGTTCAGGCGGCGTGATGAAACCATGGTGTTTCTCCCGGAGCGAACATCAGGGTGACGTAGTGGCATCAGGGCAGAACTTCGATGGCATAAAATTCGGCGGCGAGGCTGGAGACATCGACCGCGGTGTTAGTGACCACAAACCACGGGGCGGCACCACCCACCGCGGTGTTGGTGGCGATGGGGGTAAAGCCCCCAGCGAGCAGGTTGGTGCGGGCAAGTATGCGGTAGGTCTTGCCACCGCGGGCAATCCACTGGACCTGCTGGCCGCCGGCCTGGGCGATCCGGAAGACCTCGAGCAGGGCATTGGCGTCGGAGGGATCGGTGCCCGCCACCGCTTCCGCGCCGTCGGGTACGCCGTCGCCATCGGAGTCGGCCACGTTGACCTGGGTCGGGGTGGTCGGCGAGAATCCGGAGCCTTCGATCTCGGCCAGATCCGCCAATCCGTCGCCGTCGTTGTCCTGATCGAGTTCGTCGGCCAAGCCGTCGCCGTCGGTATCGAGTCCGGGTTTCAGCATGAAGGTGTTGAGGAAACCGGCCTGGTTGACGAAACCGCCGCCGCTGGAGATCGCGATCCCGCCCGGTTGCCCGGCCGCGCTGAGGTTGGTGAAGGAACCGCCGGAGCTACGTGTCCCCGAACTGTCCAACACCGAACTCCGGTTGGTAAACTGGGCGAAGCCGTCGGAGATTCCCAGCCAACCCGCTGCCATCGCCCACACCACCACGCAACGATGCGTCATCCTCATGCCGACCTCCTTGTTGTCCAACGGTTGGACACCCCTGCGCGGCCGTTTTCCATACCTTGGACAACGCCCGCGCATAAGGGAAAATCCTACCTTTAGCCCGGTAGTTGGCAAGCGCAGAAAGGTGCAAGTCCCCGGCCGGGAGGTGCATGCGGGCGATCCGGAGGGCTCCATCAAAACCCGTCCGCGGCCCCCCTTGCATGAATATGGTTAAATGGTAATATGGCCCCATGAAAACCACGATCGACATCCCCGACGCCCTGTACCGGCACGTAAAGATCAAGGCCATTGAACGGGGAACCAGCGTGCGGGAGTTGATGATCCGCGGCCTTCGCCGGGAACTTGGGGAGGAACACTCCCCGGGAACGGGACCGATGCTGGCCAAGGAGGAACGAGCCGTCTACACCACGGATGACCTGGGTTTTGTGGTGCTGAAACGCGATGCACATGCACCGGTGGTCATGGACGCGGTGATCGAGCAGCTGCGCGACCGGGAGGGGGTCTGAGTTGTTTTACCTTCTTGATATCAACGTGTTGATTGCCTCGGCTGATCCGGCGCACCAGTTTCATGATGCATTCCGGAGGTGGTACATCGACCGCAATAAACCTGCTCTGGCCACCTGCCCCATCACCGAGAATGGTTTTCTCCGCATCTACGGTCACCCGGATTATCCGGGCGGTCCGGGTTCGCCGGCGTTGGCGATGGCACCTCTTTCCGCCATCCGCCGGCGGCTGAACAGCGTGTTTCTTCCCGATGATCTTTCCCTGGCCGAGGGAACACCGCGGATCACCCTGAAACACGCGACGTCCAAGCAACTGACCGATCTCTACCTGCTCGCCTTGGCCGTTCGGCATGGCGGGATGTTTGCGAGTTTCGACTGCGGGATCCAGACCGACTGGGTGGAGCGCGGACGCGACGCGTTTGAAGGCATCGCCCGGTAGAGGATTTTCACGGGAGCGGCCCCGCGCAGCTTACAGCAAGGCGAGCGCTTCGTTCCGGGAAAGCGTAAGGCGGGGGCGGCCGACCGATGCGCCCCGGGCGGTTTCCGTGGCATCGAGGCGTTTCCAGTCGGCCCAGGTCACGATGCGCACCCCGCGGGCGCGGCAGGCCTCGATCCAATCCGCCGGTTCCGGCTGCCGTGCGGCCAGGACCTCGCGGTCCTCGAGCATGGTGGCCACGGTTTCGATAGCGTCCTTGCGGTTCAGCCCGATCAGCCCCTTCGCGCCGCGTTTGATCCACCCGCAGACATAAACGCCGGGCGCCCCGGTTACCGCGCCGCGCTGGTTGCGGATCACTCCGCGCGCGGCGTCGTAGGGCAAGCCCTCCCAGCGCGGAGCGCGGTGTCCGGTGGCGAAGACGACCAGATGCGCGGGCAGCTCGACGGTGGCGCCGGTATCGGCGTGGGAAAACCGCACCCCGACCACCCGTTCGCCCCCGAGCAGGCAAGCGGTGTGCAGACGGGAGCGGAAGACAAGGTGGCGGTCCGAGCCGGGTTTTTCGGGCAAGGGTCCAAACGGGCCGGTCTCGTCGGCGGCGACCGACCAGCCGGGCAATCCCACCACCTCGTTCCATTCGGCTTCGGTGAACGAGGCCTCGGCCGCGCTGCGGCGGCCAGCAATGGTCACGGAGGCAACGCGGTGGTGGGCGAGCGCCTCCATCGCGTAGGGTGCGATGTCGGTCGCGACCCACGTCGCCGCCCCGCGCAGGAACAGGCGCGCGGCATCGAGGGCGACGTTGCCGTTGCCGATGATCACCACGTCGCGTACGCCATCGAGCCACGCCGCATCAAAGGCCTCCGCCTCGCCGTTGGCCCAGCGGGCGAGGTCGAGGGCGTCCACCGCGCCGCGCAGCCGTGCGCCCGGCACATCCGGGCGGTTCGGCACCTCTGCGCCGGCACAGAGTATCACCGCATGGTAGGACTGGCGCAGGGTTTCCAGGGTCACGTCGCGGTTGACCTCCACGTTGCCGTAGTACTGGAAGCGCGCGTGGTCGGCGATCTGGTCGAATAGTTTGATCGCGCGGCGGGTGAGCAGGTGGTCGGGGGCCACCCCGTAACGGACCAGGCCGTACGGTGCCACCCGCTTCTCCAGCAGATGGACCTCGCAGCCCGGACACCGTTTCAGAATTTCCCCCGCGACGAAGAAGCCGGACGGACCGGCTCCGATGATAGCGACGCGCATAGGCCGTTACTATCGCACAGCCACCGCGATGTGTCGAGGCGGCGGGAATGGTGCGTCAGTCGGGATTGCCTTGGATTCGGAGGAACCCCTGTCCGTCTCCGCTGGGCCACACACCGGTCCAGACCGGATGCACCAGGTACTGAATGGTCGTCCACGAAGCCGGTATCAGGTGCGGGCTGTACTGCACGGCGTAGGTGACGCCGGTCGCGACATCCCACACCACCACGAACTCCGACCCGGCCGACCACGCGGCCCGTGCGGCGGGAACCGGAACAAGTACCGGGTTCAAGCTCGGTAGGCTTAACGGGCCGGGCGGAATCCCGAGATATACCGTACCGGCGCTGCCTGCTCCACCGCCGCCAAAACCGATACCGCCCGCCGCCGTGATCCGGTTGGTGGCGACAGCCAGGCTGTTCACGTAAATGGCGATGCGGCCACCACCGCCGCCAACCTCGTTACCGCCGCCATCCGCCTCGATCGTTCCCCCGCCCGAAAGGGAGTCCGCCGAAATCTTGATGGAGCCGCCCGAGCCACCGCCCGAGTTAAAGCCGGAACCCGCCTGACCGTCGGCAACGATCCGCCCATCGTTGGTGATGCCGCCGGTTATCGCCAGCGCGATGCGTCCGCCGCCGTTGCCGCCCGGAATCGCGGCATCGCCGCGGCTTGAACCGCCGGAACCGAGAAGGACTGGATTCGTCACGGACCCGTAGGTCGGGTTCGCCACACCCCCGCTCCACTGCCCACCGAGGCCGCCATGGCTGCCGCCGGCGAACACAGTCGAGCCGGGCGTGTTGTTCGTGGTTTCGCCGGTATTCGCCGTGTTTCCGTCGCGCTGGCCGCCGCGGTAGCCGCGCCCGGACACATCGATGGAACTGTTGGTGCCGATGAACAGCAACTGCGCCTCAATTCGCAGTCCTGCTTCGTTGCCGCGCGCATGGGTGAGGACGGAGTTGCTGGTCACCTGCACGGAACCCGCGACGACCAACGGTTCAACCAATTGAATACGCGCCCCGTTGCGGAAGATGACGTTGTCGAAGACCACATTCGTCGGCATGGGGGTCGAGTCGCTCGGGGTGGAGAATCCATAGCCATCGACGATCAGATCGCCGTTGGTCTGCGTGCCCGACATCAGGAGCACCGTGCCATTGCCGCCGCGGAATCCGCCGAAGCCGGCTCCGCCGATGGCCGCTATGTTGGTAACCGCCATGACGAGGTTCGTGTGGAAGATCGCGATACGGCCCCCGCCACCGCCGACCTCGTTCCCGCCGCCGTTGGCGAGAACGCCCCCGCTGCCCGCCAGCGTGCCCGCGTGCACCAGGATCGATCCGCCCGAGCCGCCTCCGGAGTTCCACCCCAAACCGGCTTGCCCATTCGCCAGCACCAAGCCGTCAATCGTCAGCGTGCCGCTCACCATCAAGGTGACCCGTCCACCACCATTACCTCCTGGCACAAACACATCACCCCGGCTTGATCCGCCGGACCCGAACCACACCGGTTCGACGGGCACGCCATACGTCGGCCCGGCAAAACCGCCCAGATACGAGGCGCCCAGCCCGCCATAACTTCCGCCGGAAAAGACCGTGGAGCCGGTTGTCGAACCGACGGTTTCACCCGCATTGTTGGTGAACCCGGCGCGCTGGCCGCCGCGATAACCCTTCGCGCTTGCGTCGAAGGCCGACGTGGAATCGACGATGACATTCGCCGACGTGACCACGAGTCCCGGCAGGAAACCGCGCGTATGGCTCACCCGGCTGCTGGCGAGCAGGCTGATCGTATCGGTCGCCACGACCGGCACATCGGCGAGCACACGGGCGCGGTTGCGGAAGACGATCTGGTCGAAGACGTACCCCGGCGGCAGCGGCGTGGAGTCTTCCGGCGAGGTGATATTGGCGCCATCGATGACCAGCGTGCCCAGCGCCTGGGCCGGCGTCTTCAGGAAGACCGTGCCGTGGCCGCTATCGGTGGAGGTTCCATCCCCGCCGCGCGCCTGGATATTCGATGAAGCCATGCCCAAGGCCGTGTAGTACAACGCGACACGGCCACCGGCGCCCGCGACTTCGCCGACCCCGCCATTGGCGCGAAGGATGCCGTCGCCTTCCACCGCCGACGCGGAAATCAGGATCGAACCGCCGGCGCCGCTTCCGGAATTCCAGCCCAGGCCGTTGGCACCGCCAGCGGAAATGGCCCCGTGAACCGTCACGGTCTCCGCGACCAATCGAATCCGTCCGCCGCCGTTGCCACCGGCCACAAACTGATCACCCCGGCTTCCCCCACCCGCGCCAAGGTCATCGGGCGTGGTGATACTGCCATAGATCGATCCAGCCGCCGTATCGCTTAACTGTCCTCCGATACCGCCATGACTTCCACCGGCCCGCTGCGTGGAGCCCAACGCATTGTCCAGAGTCCGGGCCTCGTTGAAAGGATTGCCCGGCTGTTGCCCACCTAGGTAGCCACGCCCATCTGCATTCAGGGCGCTGTTGCTGGCCACGAAGACCTGACCGGCGACGATATCCAGCCCGGGCAAGTAATTGGTCTTCGACGTGTAATGCGTGACCACGCTGTTCTCGGTGACCTGCATGGCCTGGTTCACGATCAACCGGTCGCTGGTCACGACCCATGCGCCGCGTCGCAGAATCACGTTGTCGAACCGGTACTCCGCCGCGTATTCATCACCGGGGACCGCGACGGCCAGCAGGTTGGTCGGACCGTTCACGGCGACGGTGATCGTCGAAGCCGTGTTGTCGGTGATGATGAAGCCGACGGAGGCATTTACATTCGGTCGCAGGGTCAGGCCGACCAGACCACCGGGCAGAACCGTCACCGCGCCGTCGAGGGTCAAGGTGTCCGCGGTGAGCGAAACGCTCCGGCCAAGACCGATCGGGGTCAACGGGCTCCAGAGCTGCGCGGTGGCATTTGTGGTGGTGGCGTCAAGAATCAGGTCGCCGATCATCTGTCCGCTCTGGCGCAGCAGCACCGTTCCCGAACTGCCGTGGCGCACGCTGCCCTTGAATCCGGATGCGGTGATATTGCGCGTCTGACCAAAGTTGTTCGAGCCGAGGCCGAGCAGGTCATAGTCGATCAGGATGCGTCCCCCGCCCCCGCCGACCTCATTGCCGCCGCCGTTGGCGGTCACGGACCCGGTTCCGAAAAACAGCGGGGCTTCAATCTTGATCGACCCGCCGGCGCCGCCGCCGGATTGCCACCCATTGCCGGGCTGTCCGTCCGCCCGGATCGCACCATGTACGGTGACACCATTGGACGCAACGATGGTGATGCGACCGCCGCCATTGCCTCCGGTCACAAACTGATCACCCCGGCTTCCCCCGCCCGCGCCGAGGTGGACCGGATCGTACGGCGACCCGTACACGAGGTTGTTACCGAGCCCGGAGAAATCTCCGCCAAGTCCGCCGTGGCTGCCGCCCACCCGGTTCTCCGCTCCCGTTTGACCGCCCAGCGTCTCGCCCGGATTCTGGTTGTTGCCATCGCGATACCCGCCACGGTAGCCGCGTCCGGTAACGTCAATGGCGCTGGTCGCATCGATGACCACACGGTTGGCGGTGATGTGCAGCCCGTTGGTTTGTGCGGTCGAGTGGGTCAGCACCGCGCCGGTTTGAATCTCCAGCGAATCGCGGACCACGATGGGATCGTCCACCACCACGCGGGCGTTGTTGCGCAGAATGATGTGGTCGAAGGTCACGCCGACCGGAATCGGCAATCCATTGAACGGTCCGACCACGCCCAAGCCGTCGATCATCAAGGTCCCGTTGTTGTCTTCAGGTCCCTTCAGGAACACCGTTCCGTTTCCGCCATCGGCCTGGGTTCCATCGAACCCGATGGCCCGGATCAGCGAGGTATCCTTGGTGGAGATGTCCGTGTGCTGCACGGAGACCCGCCCGCCGCCGCCGCCCACCTCGTTGCCGCCGCCGTTGGCGGTGACCAGTCCGAGGCCGGACAAGGTGCGGGTGACGAGGAAGATCGAGCCGCCGGAACCGCCGCCGGACTGCCAGCCGTTCCCAGTATTTCCATCGGCTCGTATCGCACCGTCCGCCGCGATGTTGATCGCCGTGATCCGGATGCGTCCGCCGCCGTCGCCACCGGCCACAATAGAATCGCCGCGGCTGCCGCCGCCGGAACCGAGTTCCGTCGGCTGCTGGAGGTTTCCGTACAGCGGACCGGGTATGCTTCCCGAAAAGATGCCGCCGATGCCGCCATGGCTTCCACCGGCGCGTAAAGACGACCCGAACGCCTGATTGGTCGTGCGGCCCTCATTAAACGGATTGCCCGGCTGCTGTCCGCCGAGGTAACCCCGACCGGTCACGTTGATGGATGCATTGGAGGTCATTGACAGCGACCACAGGGTCAGGTTGAAGGACGGCTCATTGCTCACCGTCGCCTCGGCGTGGGTGATGCGGGAGGTGCCGAGCAATTCCACGTTGCGGAAGGTATGCGCGCCCTCAATGGTCACCACCGCGTTGGAGATGCGCAGGTTGACGTTATCCAACGAGAAATCCGTGGCGCTGAGGTTCGTGGAGGCGGTGATCTCCACCCACACCGTGCCGACGTTGAAGGTAGCGGTTTGATCGGCGCTGACCGGTGCGGCTTCGCGGTTGCCGGCCTGATCCACCGCCACCGAGTAGAATTCGTAGAACCCGTCGCCGCCCATCCGTGTCGAATCGAACACCACGGTTCCGTTGGTGCCGCTTTGCGGGAAGAAGCGGCCGAGGATATTGGTGCCGGAGGTCTCGGTGTAGAGGTTGAAGGTGCCGATGCCGTTACGGCGGAAATAGACCTGCACATAGGCCAGATCGGCGAAGCCGTCGGTCACCGTGTAGCTGAGGATATTGCTCACCGACGAACCCGGCGCGGAGGCCGCGGTGATGATCGTCGCGGGCGGCGTGATGTCGGCACCGGTCAACACGATCTGCACCGGCGTCGAGGTGCGTTCGTTGCCCGCCGCGTCGCGGGCGAGAGCCGACAGGTACACGTCGGGGATTGATGCGCCCGGCGGCACGATGAAACTGAAACTGTTGGTTGCCGCCGGCGTGAAGGCATTGGTCACCGCGCCGCCGGCCGACAAGGCGCCGTCGGCGGTGTAGCGCACCTCTCCCACCCCGACCGCGTCGCTCGACGCCACCACCACGGTCACCGTGCTGCCCGCGTTGAACGACTGGCCATTGGTCGGAGCGAGGATGGAAACGGCGGGGGCGGTGAGGTCGGCCACGGTCACGCTCAGGGATTGCGTGGTCGAAACCAGGCCGCCGACATCCACCGCCCAGGCGCGGAAGGTGATCGTGCCGCCGAGGGTGGCATCGACCGGAACCGTCCGGCTGAAGGACCGGGTGGTGTTCGGGGTCACCGTGAACACCTGCTCATTGGACGACACCAATTCGCCCGTCGAGGTCAGAATCACCCGCGTGACCCCGCCGGTCGGATCGACCGCTTGCACGTTCACCGGGAAGGTTTGCCCGCGCTCCACCAAGGTTCCCGGGGCGGGGCTGACAAACGAAACGGTCGGCGGTGGATTCAGTCCGAAGGTTACGCCGACGGAAACAGTCTTCGGCGGAAGCCCCCCTACCCCGACCGAGAAATTGGCCGACCCCTCCGCCTGAGCCGTGATCAGACCGGAACCGTTGATGGTGGCTACAGCGGGATGTTGCGCGCCATAGGATACGCCGGCGAACAGCGGAGCGCTCGTTCCGTTGCTGTACTGGCCGGTCACGGTGATCTGCGCGGTGTCGCCGGGGAACACCAGCACCGGCTTGGAACTATGCGCGGTGAAGTTGGTCAGCACGACGATGTTTACGGTGATCGCCGCCTGCGCCGTGTTGGTTTTAAAGGTGGCGGTGAGGGTGGCGATGCCGTTGTTCTGTGCGACCATACGCCCGGCTTGATTGACCGAAGCAATGGCCGCGGAGCTCGACGAGAACGTGGAGCGGGCGGTCACGTTGGAACTGCCGCCACCGACCAGTTGCGCGGTCACCACGAAATCCTGAAACTGTCCGGCAGCGGTAAACGTACGACTGCCTGGCGTGACGAGCAGGTTCGTAACCACCGGAGGCACCGGCACGGTGACCAGAGTCGGGGCGCTGTTGGACGGCGAAGTCGGGGCGTGGAAAACCGTCAGCCGCAACCCGTCTCCGCCGTTCGCGCTGATGTTGCCGGTGAACACGCCGTTGGTCGCCACGATCACGGCTTGAACGAAGCCCTGGTTGGTGTTGACGATGGTGACGGTCGCACCAGGGATGCTGGTGCCGGTCACGGCGGTGGTGCCTGTGTCCGGGTCGGTCAGGTTGTTCACCACCGGCGCGGGCGGCGGCGGACCGGGCGGGGATTCAACCACGTTGAATTCCAGATAGGACTGCGGGTCGAACACATTGTTGGCGATGCCGAGGTTGTTGCTGGCGAGCAGAATGATGCGGTAGGTTCCGGTGGCCAGCCCGGCGGTGGAGAAGGTGAACGGGGCCAGGTTGGTGGCCAGCAGCGGCGAGGCCACGCTGTTCAAGTAGAAGCCCACGGACCGGATGCCCACCGGATCCTCTGCGTATCCCAGCACCGACACCACGCTGCCGGTGACGAACGAGCCGCCATTCACCGCCGCGCCGAAACCGACCTGCGGCTCGTTCAGGTTTTCCACCAGCTCGAACACGAAGGTGTCCTCGCCGGTTTGCAGCAGGGCGTCCACCGCGACGGCTTTGACCGTGTACACCCCGATGGCGAGATCGAGGGTGCGCACGAAGGTCTGCCACGGGGCGAGGAACACGGTGGCGACGGGATTGGTCGCATCGTTCAGGAAATACTGCACGTTGCGGACCGCCCCGGTGACCGAGGAGGGCGTGAGGGGCACGCTGACCCCGCGCAAAATAAAATTCGTCGGATCGGGCGGCAGGGTGATGACCGGCGGATTCGCATCGGGGGCGAGCACAAACGCCAGCGTGCTATCGCGGGCATTGCCGGCGACATCAAAGGCCGTGCCCAGCAATTGATAGGTGTCACCGGGGGTCAGCGATGCGGTGTCGATGGTGAAGATGCTCGGCTCGAGGGTCACCAGCGGATCAAACACGGTTTTCTGGTCGATCAACGCATACAGGGAATTGGTGTCGGTGAGGCTCTTGATGCGCAGTTCGACCCGGCGGATGCCGGTGCCCTGGTCGGACGCATACGCATTCACCACCAACAACTGTCCGGGCAGGACGAGGTTCGGGTCGACCGGCGGAAGGATGGTCATGGTCAATTCCGGCGGGTCCTGATCATCGAGCAGGCTGGTGGTGCGGAACCAGCTCCGCCACGGATTGAACAGGGCATTGCCGTCGAGATCGCGCGCGCCCGAGGTGATCACCACTTCATAGCGGGTGTTGTCGTCGAGGATGTTGAATCCGGCGTCGCGCTGCCAGATGGCCACGGTGCGGCCGCCGATGGTCACGAAACGGATGCCGCCGTTGACGATCGCGCCGGATGGATCGAGCACATTGAAGGTCCCGCCCTCCCCGGTGGTCAGGGTGGCTTCGTTCATCAACTCGCTGAAGAAGGCACTGACCGGCGCGGTCGGGCTGACCCCGAGCTGGTTGGGCATCGGGGCCACATTGACCACGGGAAGCCCCTCGGGCACGCCGAGGGTCGGCGGGTATTGCCCGACCAGGCAGCCGATGTTGCCGACCGCGACCTGCAGTTGGATGTTTTGGCCGGAGATGCCCAGACACGACGTGATGGGTCCCGATTTCAGCGGATTGAGCCGGTAGGTCTCGCGGACTTTTTCTCCGGGCAAGATATGTCCGAAGGTGCGAATGACGGGTCCGGCACCGAAGGAGCATTCGACCTCCAGCGTGTTCGTATTGACGATGCAGTTCTCGATCTGCGCGTCGGCCCCCACCTCGAGTTCAAAGCTGGCATACAAGGCGGGCAGTTCGCCGGTGTTCTGGATTTCCACGACCAGGTTGTACGGCTCGTTGGTGAAGACCTGCGGCGGATGGATAACCGTGACCAGGAAGCTGGGGGGACCTTTGACCTCCACACTCGACTCGGCGGTGCCGTTGAAGGCGATCGGGTTCTCCTCCGGCAGCCCGGGCCCGGCCACCGTGCCGCCGAAGTCGATCTTCACCCGGCGTACACCCAGTTCATCGCCGCGGATGATAAACTCGCGTTCTTTCTGGCCGGGCTTTCCGCCGTCGCCGGGCAGGATATCGCCGAAGCTGATGAATCCGTCGGAGGGCAAGGTGTGGCTCAATCCCCCGTCGGGGAAGGTCAATTGGGCCATGACATCCTTCAGGGTGAAGATGCCGGAGGTGTTCATCAGCAGCAGGCGCACGCTGTAGAATTCCTTGAGCGACTTGATGCGGCCCTCCATGACGATCACCCCGTAGATCCGGGGCGCGGGGATTCCCGGCGGCGACGGTGGCGACAACTCAAAGACGACAATCTCGGTGTCCTGGATGTTCGGCGTACCTCCCCCGCCCGACCCCGGGTCGGATTGGGGGCGAATGGTTTCGAAGCCCATCATTTCCTGAATCGGCATGACAATCGGCGTGGAAATCGGCACCCGCTGCCCGCCGATGGTCAGTACGATATTGAAGGTGGAGACGTTGAAGTTTTCCGGATCAGCGACATTGATGACGCCCTGATTCACGAGCTCCACGACGCGCTCCGGAGGCAGGCGTTCGGTGGTCACCTGGGAGACCACGATTTGATCGAGGGAAAGTTGGGTGATGTTGATGTTCTTTTCCACCCGGTTGGTCGAGGCATCGGTGGCCGAAATGGTGATCTGGTTCACCGAGTTGGCCACCAGCGGGAGGTCCACGTCAAAATTGCCGCCGCCATCGGGCAAGGTACGGGTAGCCGATCCGCCCGGTCCGGTAACTTGTACCTGGATGGCGGCGGCGGCTATCGAGGACATCGCGATACCCGCCAGGATGGAGAGCCACCGCTTCATGCCGCGACCTCCGGCGAGTCGGAAGCGGTGCCGAGGCTCCGCACTCCAAAAAATGTGCTCCCCGTTTTCATTAAAACGCCAACTCCAGAATCGTTTGCCCCTGCGGATTCCCGGCGGTGCCGGGGGCCCCGAGGGGGAGGTTCGCGAAGATTCGGGTCTTCCCGTCAACCTCGAGGACCACGTCGACGGTCGAGCTGCTCTGACCAGCGGTGAGGATGCGCGGGATGTGGAACCAGCCGTCGGGCGAAATCCGCGCGTGGTAGGTGCCGGTGTCGGATTTGATGTAGACCACGGAATCGGCGGCGGCGGCATCGAGGTTGGTGATGCGCACCGACACCCCGAACGGAATCACGGTGAGGGTACCCAACGGCCCCGCGGCCACGATGGCCCGGCCATCGGCGGATAGTTCGATGTCCTCGGGCCGGGTCAGTCCGCGCGCAATGCGGATGACCCGCTCCTGCCCCACCGGCCACATCAGAATGGATCCCTCGTTTTCGCCCTGTCCGGCGCCTTGATCCGAGATGTAGTAATTGCCTCCGGCATCAAGGGCCAGTCCGCGCGGTTGAATGGTCGGCGACTTGGAGCCAAGGACGACCAGAAAACGATTCGCCTCGGCGGACGGCACCGCGGTTTTGAACAGGCCAATGGACTCCGGTGGCGCATCGTCATCGATGATCCAATAGGTGAAGGTGGACTCGCCGGCCAGCCGGGCGCCGGCGACATTGGTGACGACGAGGATGATGCTTTCCTGGGGCTCGACGAGGGCGTCGTTGCGAATCTCGAAGCGAAGCACGTGGCTGGTTTGCCCCGGAGCAAATACCAGCGATGCGTCCTCCACCAGGTAATCCTCGCCCCGGGCGGCGGTGCCCGAAATGCTGAAGCCGACCATGACGTTTCCGGTCGATGCGGATGACAGGGTGAAGAACAGGTCCACCGGCGTTACACTTTCCATCCCGCTGGCCAGCGCCCCGGCATCCACCAACTCGCCGTCGCGTTCCATCTGCACGCGAATGGTCAGCGACGGTTTATCCACATCGTCGTCAACGATGATATGCCGGTGCACCGCGTTGCTTCCCAGGGTCGCACGGATCGGATTGAACAGCGTGAAATCGATCGTCTCATCCTCCTCGACCCGATCATCATCCACGATCCGGTAGGTCAGGTTGGATGCGGTCTGACCGGGGGCGAACACGAGGGTCGTATCGACGAATCCGTAATCCGCATCGCGGGTGGCCGTGCCGCTGGACCGCACGGACACCCGCGCCTCGAGGTCCGATGCGCGATCCAACTGGACGGTCAAGGTCCGGGTGGCGTTGCTCTCCGGCGCGGTGGAGAACGCGGTGGTGAAAGAGACTTCGGGAACGTCATCATCCTCGATGGTGTAGGTGTGGGACGTGGGGGCGACCAAAGTCAGGCCAACGGGACTATGCAGATAAACCGTAAACGTCTCGTTCGACTCCGGACGGGTGTCGTCGATGATCTCCGGCGTGAAGAACATGTTGGTGACGCCCGGGGTGAAGATCAGGGTGGTGGGAATGAAGACGAAGTCGGAGCCCGGGCTCGCACCGCCGCCTGGAACGAGGCCGACCGAGACATTGACGCCGTTCGAGTAGACGCGGGTGAGGTGCACTTCGATGTCGGCGGGACTGCGCGATTCCGGCCCGCTGGAGTTTTCGGTGCGGAAGCGCACGGCGACCACTTCGTTGGATTTGCTGTCCTTCTTTTCCTTGTCGTCATCCAGAATGGTGAAGGTGTGGGTGTCGCGCAGGCCGATGATGCCCTGGCTGACATTGGTGATGGCCAGCACCACGGTGGCGAAGGCTTCCGGGGAGCTGTTGTTCACCATGGTCAGACCAATGGTGTTGGTCCGCGCGCCGGCGGGAATGGTCAACACGCCGGAGGGTGCCACGTAATCGGTGCCGGGATTCGCGCTGCCGCCGACCACGCGGTACTGCACCGTGACCGGGCCGGGCAGACTGGCCGACATGACCACGGGGATGGCGATGGTGGCCGAGGATTCGATCGCGCTGGAGCTGTCGAATGCGAACTGGATGACCGGGCTGGCTCCGGCGTTGACCAGGGCGACAAGTCCCGCGACTCCCCCCAAGATATTCCGACGCAGCATCATGGGGCCACCTCGATATCGATCACGAAGGTTTCGGTGTTCTGCCAGACGCCGTTGGCGTACGACGCGCCGACCGAAAGGCCGACGCCGGAGGTGGTGGCCGGCAACTTCAGGTTGAACTGATGCAGTTTGTCCTGCCCGCCCGGGATGTCCCCGAGCGTGACGGTTTGACTGATTTTATTGATGAACGGCGTGGATTCCAGGGTCAGCACGACATTGCTCGCGGCGAACGCGCCGATATTGATGGCCTGGACCGCGACCTTGACGCTCTGTCCGGGCGCGGCTTCCGCGGGCGCGGAAACATTCAAGATGACATGTGCGGGAATGTTGGTCGCGGCGAGCATGGGCAGGAAAGCGTCCAGCGCGGCATCGGCGGCGGTGACCGAGGCTACCGATCCGGTGAGGGCGAGCAGGGCGGTCGCCTGATTGGTCGACCCGCCGCGGTTGCCGTAATGGAAGGTCATCAATCCGGCCAACGCGGTGCCGGCCGAAGCGATCCGTGCCTCCTCCATGGCCTCGTACATCGGATCATCATCGGCCGGAACCACTCCCCGCGGATTCACATACAGGACCAGCAGCTTCTCCCGGGTGAGCCGGAGGGCTTCCCGCAAGGCCAGTCCGTGCCCGGCGAACTCCGGATAAAGGTCGGTGACGGCGGCCTGCTGATCGGTCGCGACCAGATGCACCATCTGGGTGGCCGCCGACAGATAGGCTGCGGTCTCCGGAAACGAGGTCGCGCGCGCGGGCAGACAGGCGGCGCAGGCGAGCAGCGCGACGATGAACCGTTTGTGCATCATGGCGAGGCTCCTCCTTCCAGACCCAGGGCGACCAGGATCGACAGCGGCTGCCCGGATTCGAACATCGGATCATCGTCCACCACATAACGGGCGACCAGGCAGACCCGGCCCGGCTCGAAAATACCCGCCTCGGTCAGCGGACCGACCAGCGACAACAGCTTGTAGACCAAAAACTTTTTCGCCATCAGGGCATGGCCTTCGGCGGCGAGGTCATTCATGAATTTATCGAACGAAAGGTCCTGCCGCCCCATGTTTTCGAGCTTGAGAAGGGTATCCGTGTTGATCTTCGTTTCCGCGGTCAACACGACCTGGCCGGGGCCGAGGAAATCCTTGCGCCGCTTGAATTCGGCCAGCAGGTCGAGGTCATACCGTGAAAGCCGTTGGAACATGGCGAGGGTCGCGCCCTGCTGTTGCTTCTGCTCGAAGCGCTCGACCATGCGCACCAGCGCGGGCTCGGTGAACTGATCGATGAACAGGCCCTGCATGAAGGTCGCGGTCATTTCGCCCACGACGTAATTGACCAGCGCATCAATCGGAGCATCCACCAGCCCGGAGTAATCGAGGGTTTCCGCCATCACGACCACCTTCACCGTCCAGGTAATGAGCGACTTGATCGCCTCCTTGAGAAACGCTTCGGCCGGACCGAGCTCGCTTTCGTAAGGCGCAAAGTACCGGTCGATCGCGGTGTTGAACTCCTTGGCCAGGTACTCGAGGCGGGCTCCAGCCTTCGCGGCCTCATCCATGTAGAGCTTCAGTTCCTTGCGCTCATCCTCCGACAACAGATCGGCTTTGGTCCGCTTCTTGACCGTGTCCTTGATTTTGGATGCGGACACGACGTCGCCGATCACCGTGGAGATCACCAGCTGGATGTAGCTGGCCGATTCGTCGTACCGGCGTTTGGCGAACGCGGTGGCGACACCGAGGCGGGCGACGGCATGCCATTCATCGAGGTCGGCGCTCATGCCCAGATACGGCGGCGTGTCTTCAAGCAAGGCAATCCGGCTATCCAGATAGGCCAGCGCCTTGGCACCGAAACGGGAATAGGACAGGACATTGGTGGGTGTGTACAGCGGCAATCCGAGGCCGAGATCAATCGGCATAACGATGTTGGTCACCGTCCCGATCAGGTCACGCGTGGTGGTGTAGAGCGAGACCGGCAGGGTGAAGTCGCGAACGATCGCCTCGTTGCCGGCAACGATGCCCTCGCGACGGAAGCCGAGCCCGCTATTGGTGTGTACGGCCAGCAAGTCGTAGAGGCCGGCGTCTTCGAGCGGAATCACGAAATTACCCTGCGCATCGCTGATCGCCTCTCCGGCGCTGTTGGTGCTCAGGGTGAGTCCGCGCGGAACGGCCCGGACCTTCACCCCGGCCACCCCGCCGGCGTTTTCCTGCACGCGGGCCCGGAAATCGCTGGCGGTGTCGGCGCTGACCAGCAATTTCACATCGCTGATGTTGCCGCGGATCACCGGGCCGATGAACACATCGACCTCGGCGACATCGGAGGGGATTGACTGACCGCCGCCGGTCTGGGCGGTGACCTGGCCGCGCAGGCGCACCAGACCGGAATTGGTGGGTCCGGTGTAGCTGTACACGAAATCGTGGGCCGTGCCCGCGGACAGATTAACCGGGGCATGGCTGGCCGGCGCGCGTTGGGCGAAGACGCCCTGGCCGGACACCTGTTCCAGCGCCGGGGTCACCTGGTTGATAACGCTGTCGCCGCTGTTGCTCACGGTGAGGGTCACGATGACGGCGTTGGTCGCTCCGCGCCGCACCGCGACCGGATCGGCGGCGAGGGAGATGGCCAGTGGCGAGATGGTGACGTTGTTGCCGATGTAGACCGGGGTCACGACCGCGGTGGAGGTGTCCTGATCCACGCCGCCGGCCCGACCGCGGAACCCGACAAAGCCCATGTCCACGGCGGTGAATGACCAGGTGTAGTCCGCGAACGCGCCCGCGCCGATGGTTTGGGCGGAGGGCGAAGGACCGGACAGCAGGCTCACCGAACCGGTCGGTCCGGCCTGGAACAGCGCCGTGGTGGCGAAGACCTCCGAGGTCACTGAAGTGAAGGTCGCATTGCCGCGATTGAACACGCGCATGGTGGCCTCGATGGCGCCGCCGGGACCGACCCGGCGGGGCAGGGCCTCGAGCGAGACGATCCGGAGCGGACTGCCGATTTCCAGCGGACGCGGCGGCACGGGCCCGAGTTGCGATCCCACGGTGGTGCCGTTGCCGTCCACCCCCTGGGCGGCAGCCTGAAAATAAACCAGGCCCGGCTGATCCGCGCGGTAGGCGATGGTGAAGTCCTCCTGCTGCCCGGGCAGCAGGGAAACCCCCACCGGCTCCATCACGCTCACGGCGGAGACCGATCCCTCGCCGGTGATCTGGAGGGGAAGGACGTCCACGTTGGAGACGGTGAAAGGTCCGGCATTCGCCACCTGAATGCGGGCAGTGACCACGGCGGAGGGGGAAACAAACGAATCGCTCAACCAGAGGTTCACCGTCAACAGCGGTTGCGTGATGTCGCGCACCAACAGATGCGCGTTGCCCGGTTCATCGACTTCCAGATCGCTGTTGACCCCGGTGACCGGGATATTCGCCCACGGTTGGCCGATCCGGCGGCTGGCGTCGTAGGTCGCCTGCACCGGGACTTTTTTCACGACATTCGGCAACTCGTCCACGACGTACAGGTCTTCCGCGGAGTTTCCGGGAATCCAGCCCGGCCCCATGGCCATCGGACCGGAGGCGGTGGGGTTGGCATTCATCAGCAACTGGCTGAAGTAATTCAGGGCGCCGGCGAGGGAGCGGGCACCGTTCGGCTGGTCATACTGGAACACGCGCCCGCCGAACCGCGCCTCGGATGCGGCGTTCACGGCGAGGAGCTTGCCACGGCTGTCCATGGCCAGTCCGTTATGGCCGGGCGCGGCGAAACCGGTGAAGGCGAAGGTCGAACGGGTTCCCTCGCCCTCCCCGGTGACTTTGACGATGCGGGCGGCGGTGCCGGTGGATTGCTTTTCGCTGATGTACACGTCGCCGAGGCGGGGATCGACTTCTATTTCACTGATGGCCACCGGCGCGCCTTGCGCAGTCACGCGCACGACCACGGGCACGGAGTAATCGCTGACCAGTTGGTTTTTGGTACGGCGATAGAACGGCATGAGGCCGTCGACCGAACCCTGAAGCGGCAAACTCCACCACGGCGCGGTCAGGCTCATCATGTCGGGATCCAGCTCGGCCGGACCGCGCACCCGCGTGGTGGTGACGGAATAGAACCAGGTCGCCGCGCCGGGCCGGGCGGACTGACCGCCGATGACGGTGGCGGGCAGCGGGTCGGCATCGCGGAGCGCCAGCTTCATCGAGTCGAAGAATTCCAACCCCAGATCGCGCTGACCAAGATTGCCGACGCGCACCTGTTCCACCGCGCCGCCGGGCAGCGGGAGGCTGATGACGGTGTCCTTGTTCCACACGCTGAAATCGACGAGGTCGCGGGGGCCGTTGGCATCGCGGAACCGCCACAAGCTGTAGATATAGGTATCGGTCGAGGCGGCCTGCGAGTCCAGTGTCCGGGTATGCGACCGGCTCTTGTCGAACTGCACCACGACGGAAACCGCGCCCTCATCGACCACGACCCGAGCCTGGACGCTGCGGTCGGGCGGCGGTTCCGGCACTTGGGCGGCCAGTCCAGCCACACCGAGCGCGGCGCCAAGATTGTCCATGACCGGACCGAGCAGGGTATTCGCGCTGGCGAAATTCAACTGCAGGCCGAGCAGGTTCGCCGAGGGCATGGCCAGTTGTGAAACGCCCATGAGGTAGCTCTGAAAGGCGCCGCCGATGATGCCGCCACTGCCGCTGCCGATCAGGTAGTCGTTCCGCTGCTGGTAGAGGCCGCGCCAGAATTTCGTAAAGCGTTTATTGGAGGCGGGTGGCGGGGGTTCGGCATAGGCGGCGGAGGGGCCGATCAACGCCCACAGTCCCCGGCCGAAGCGGGCCAGCATGGTTTCTTCGGGCAGCCCGATGACGCGGGCGTTGGGGCTTGGCTCGGTGAAGATCGTCGTCCACCAACTGGCCATGAACAGGAAGGCCTGCATGGGGGTCAGGCGGGTTTCGGGTGAAAGTTCCGGCGGCGCCGGCAGCAGGCGGTTGCCGCGGTTGAACATCAGAATCGGCATCAGGTTGTCGGGATCGTTGGGATTCGCCCAGGCCGCATTGACCACCTGTTGCAAGTCGGCCAGCCACTCGGCGAGGGTGGGCGGAGTGTCGTTTTCCCAGCGCAATCCGTAGGAAATCGCGAAGAGCAGATCCACGAGGCTGATCGATTCGGCGCCGCGTTGCATTTTCTGGGCGAGCTGGCGGACGCCTTCGCCGGTCATGCTGATCAGTCCGTTTCCGGTGATGTCGGGATTGAGCTGGTTGCCGAATTCATCCAACACGCCGGCCTCGGTGCCGCCGACGAGCAGGAGGGTGTCGATGACGGTGCGTTTTTGCTCGTCGAGTCCGCCGCCGCCGGACATCGAGCCGATCCCGCGGCCCAGCACACTGAGCAGCGACACGCTGGCCGGGGCGGTTGGATTGAAGACGGTCGGGGCCGGGGTCAACGCGCCGATATCCTGGGTCTCGCCGAGGATGGCCTCAAAGGGAATGCGCAACAATTCGTGGTTCGGACTGTTCACGATCAGGTTTCCCGCGCCGGGCGGAATACCATTGAACACGAACGAGCCGTCCAGACCGGTGACCACGGAAAAGCCCGTACCTTGAAGGGTGACCCGCGCGCCGGCGATGGGCTGCCCGGTTTCAGGATCGCGCACCACGCCGGACAGGTTCGCACTGGCCGCGCCGACCTGCAGGGCCACGATGGAAATTGCGGTTTCGTTGGAAGTCAGCACGGTCACTCCGCGCGGGCCGGGCGCGGCGTTGGTGTCGACCCGCACCGTCGCGACCAGGCTGTGCGGCGCGGCGGCGATCAGACTCTCCACGGCGATCCCGTTGCCGATAATCACCTGGCTGGAAAAGTCAAAGTGTGTCTCGAAGAGTCCAGTTGCCTGACCGGTGATGGTCAGGTTGGTGCGTTGTCCGGCGGTCAGGTTGACCGGATTCAGGCCGGTGATCAGGGCTGAACGCGCTTGCACCGGCGGCTGCGCGGTCCCGGCGTTGACGAAGCCGGTGATGCGCTGGCGGTTGACCAGGGAGGGGCTTTGCACGGGGTTCACCACCAACACGAGCTGGTTGGTGTCGTCGGGGGCGGCAGTTGGGGCGGGCAGGACGGTGATTTCCAACACCTGGGTGGAGCTCATCAGCACGCCGTCGCTGGCATAGAAACCCACATCGTAGACACCGGTTTGCGTGACGGCGGGGGTGAACAGCAGGGTTTGGGAAGCCGAGGAGAACACCGCGTTGTCGGGGAGCGGATCGGCCGTCACGGCCAACGGATCGCCATCGGCATCGACGACCGAGACGGGGACGAGGAGCGACTCGCCGACCGTCACCACGCGCGGCTCCAGGCGGTTCACCACCGGGCGTTGGTTGGCGCGCAGCACTTCGACCTCGACCACAACCGACGTGGTCAGGCCGAGGGTATCGCGGGCGGTGAAGCGAAGGGTGTACAACCCGGCTTGTCCGTTGGTTGGCGCAAACACGAAGGTCCCGGCTGCGGCTACCCCGGATGTGGCGGAAAAGGTGGCATTGCTGATCGACGGTTCGGCCAAAAGAACCACCCCCACCCCGGACGGGTCACTGGCCTCGACGCCAATGGTCATGCGCTCGTTTTCGCTGATGGGCGAGGTGAACGGCAGGACCGTCAGGATGGGGGGCGGCTCCTCCAGCAAGCGGGCCCTTGGCTCGAGGCCGTAGGACATGACGGTGCCGCGGGGGTAGCGGAACGTGAGGGTGGCGGAAAGGGCCTGGTTGGCGGCGAGGCGGTTGCCGGTGAGTTGGGGCGACAGGTCGAGGTAGGCGGCTTGGTAGAGCGGGTCGTTGGTATCCCCGAGCGCGCCTTCGACCCGGACCTGGTCGCCGGTGGTGCGGGCGATGAGGTGGACCGGGCCCTCGAGCACCCGCCCGCCGAGATTGTACAACCACACGTCCACGGTGGAGACCATCTCTCCGGTCATCCGGTCGAGGCTGGTACGTTCGTTGGCCGTGACAATGTGAAGCTGTTCGCGCACCTGGTTCAATGCCGGTGGCGGCTGGGCGTGGAGCGCCGTGGCGATGCACGCAACGGCAACCATGGCGAACCAGCGCTTCATGCCCGACGCCTCCGGTACGCGAGCAGTCCCGCTCCGCCTATCATCAAGAGCAGCGATGCCGGTTCAGGAACCAGCACGATGGATACGTTGTCGATCCGCACCGCGCTGTCACCCGGGGTTCCATTGATGCCGGCCAACTCGAAGGCGACGGCAACCTGATCGTAGGCAAGGTTGAATTGGTAACTGAACTGATGCCAGTCCGGTCCCTTGGCGCTCGGGCCGATCAGTCCCGCCAGGTTGAACACGCCGGAGGCATCGAGGTCCATCAACCCCGCCGCATCATCAAAGATCCCGTTGACGACATCGATCGTCCCGGTGCCGTTGATGAAGTAAAGCGACGCGAAAAACGTGTCGGGAAAATTGCCCGGCGCGGTGTTCGAGGACAGGCCGGATTGGTAGTCGAAGGTGATGGTATAAAGCCCTCCGGTCAATCCAACCTGCTGGTACAGCAACGCCGGATTCGCGGTGGTGTCGGCCAGCACCGCTTCCGCGGAAACCACCTGTACATCACCGGACGAGCTCCACCCCGAGAGGGACGATGCGAAGTCGGCGTTGACCAAGGCATTGCCCGCCAGGGAGAGCTGGCCGGGAAGGACGGGGCGTTCACGCTCCGCTCGGCGCGCAAGCGCGGCATGATGCATAGGATCGTCCACCAACGCTGCGTAGGATGCCAGCATCGAGGCCAAGGAAAACCAGACACTCCCAAGGAACAACCGCACGATTACGCGCCCCCTACCTGTTTGATGGTACCCTCGCTTGCAAGGGAAAAATATTGCCCGATCGCACCTGCATCAAGCATATATCGATCGATTCATGACGGTTTTCGCCCACCGAATGAGCCTGTTGCTCCGCTGGCTGGACGCCCGCAGACACCTGCCGGTGTGGGCCATCTTTTACCTCGCATCCTTAAGCCTTTACCCAAGCGCGGGTTATCCGACAACCTGGCTTTTCGCGCATCTGGCAACCCCTTCGATCGAACCCGGGGTCTACCCACTGACCGGCTGGTTGGTGCGCACGCTCGCCAACCTGTCGCCGGCGGGACTGGCCGTGGGCGCCGCGCTGCTGAACCTGGTCGCCGCCCTGCTGGTGCTGGCCCTGCTCGCACGCGTGGTCGAGCGGATCCCCCTGTTCGCCCACACCGATACCGCCCGCTCCGCCATCGCCGGCCTTGGGGCGCGGCTGGCCTTGGCCTACCTGGCCCTGGCACCGGGCTTTTGGTGGGCCGCGACGCGGGCCGGTCCGGATATGTGCGGCCTGTTGATGCTGGTGTTCACGGTGTACGGTATCCAGAAGGGGTTGTCCGGTTCGAACTCCGGCTACCTGCCCGCCGCGGCGTTCATGGCCGGATTGGGTTTCGTCGAATCGCCCTTCATGACCCTCGCCGCGCCGGTGCTGATGTTGTGGCTGCTCGCCGGCATGGTGTCGCTCGCGGTACCATCGAGGTTCATCGCACGGACCATGCTCACCGGCGCAGCCGGGGTGGCGAGCGGAGCAATCCTGCTGATCGCGTTGTGGGCACGCCTGCAGCACGGCTGGTCATGGTTCCCCGATCTCGCCGCGGCGTGGCACGCGGAACGGATGATGCGCCTGTTTCCGCCTGGCTGGCTGGCCCTTTCCGCGGTAGCCGGAGCGATGCTGTTCATCGCATGGCGTGGCGCCATCCGACCGGTGCGCCGGCCTCACCGGTTCACCCGGTGGATCCCGCACGTCCTGATGGCGGTCCTGCTTTTGGTGCACGTCGCCGACCCGTTGTCCGGCGCCAGCGCGGCATCGGATACCCCGAACGCCGTCGTGGTGTGGGTGATTGCCGCCATCACCTTCGCTGGCCTGGGTGTGATGCTGCTCCGGCCCTGGCTGGTGCGTCGACCGGATGACGCAACCGGCCTGCGCGTGATGGTCCTCGCGGTAGCGCTGGTCGCGGGCCTGCTTCGCCTGCCCGGCCTCAACGCGCGCGCCTCCGATGCAGTGCAACCGGTGTGGGAGGCCTTCTGGGAGGACCTGGACAACAACGATTGGGTCGTCACCGATGGCGCATTCGACGCCCCGCTGTGGCTGGCCGCCATTCAGCAGGGGCGCAACCCGGTATTCATTCACCCCGCGTTTGATCATCGGGCCACCTACCGCCACCACCTTGCCGCACGCATGACCGATCCGCGTTACCAAAGCCTCGCCGGCGTCGGCGTCGGCCCATTGATGGCCGAACGCCTCCAGCAGCGACCGCCGGACGGTCGGGGCCTGGTTGCCTGCGGCGGGTACCAACCGCTGGTTCTGGCCGGTTTCGAACCCTTGCCCCTGCTGCTACGGTACGAACCGCATGCCCCGGGCGAGCCCCTCGACCTGGAGGTGCGCCTCAACACCCACCGTGCATTCTGGCGTGCGCACAACGAACGGCTGCTCCGCACCGCGGTGCGCAACGACGACGCTGGACGGACCGCCGCCGCGGTCGTGCGCGCACTCAGCCGTTCGGCCAACGACCTCGGTGTCTACCTGGAACACCACGGTCGGCCCGACCTCGCCCGCGAAGCCTACGCGGAAGCCCTTCGCCTCCGCCCGGACAACCTCAGCGCCCGCCTGAACACCGCGGCCGGTGCGCATCGCGACGACCTTCCGACGTCGCTCTCGCGCGCCATCACGGCCCGTTGCGCACCCGACCTGCTGTCAGCGCTTGCCCGCGAAGAAGGGTTGATTTTCGATCCGCACGTCCGGCAATGGATCGCGGAGTGGTGCGCATGGCAATCCGCCGCATCACCGCACGATCCGCGACTCGCCAACGTGCTCCACCTGCGACTGACCGGCCGCACCAACGAAGCCTTGACCGCTGTACAAGCGCTAACCCGCGCCAGCGACGCACCGGATGCGGCATGGATGCTGCTGGGAGTGATCGGATCGGAACTCGGTGATGATGCGGCGGTCGATGCGGCCTTCACGCGCATGGAGGAACGCGGCGCGGACTGGGCACCGCTGCTGGTCGTGCTCGGCGAACGAGCCCTGAAACGCGGCGATGTCAGCCAGGCCGTCCGCTTTCTCGAGGATGCCCACCGCCGCTGGCCGCTCAACCGGCTCACCCTCGAACGCCTCATCCAACTGCACCTGCACCGCAACGACGAGGCCGCGCTCGACCGCCATCTCCGGTGGCTGCTGTCCATCGACCCGTGGAATCCGTGGGCGAACTTCGCCCTCGGCCTGCGCCACGCCCGCGCCCATCAGCACGAGCCGGCCGAGGCCGCCCTGCTCGCGGCGATCAGCCGCCAGCCCCTCCCCCTCGCCTACAACAACCTTGCCTGGCTGCAACTCTCCCAGGATCGCACCCGCGAGGCTCTTCACCATGTCCGTCGCGCCATCGCCCTCGAACCCTATGGCCCTGCGCAATGGGATACCCTGGCCTCGGTCTTGATCGAACTGGAAGCCTGGGACGCCGCCGCCATCGCATTGGAAACAGCCTTGCAGCTCGACCCGGACAGCGCCGCCTCGGCCGTCCACTACGCCGCCTTCCGCCACCGCAGCGGCCGCACCCTACCCGCGGGCGAACAACGGCTTGAACGGTTCACGACGACCGACATTCCTGCCGACCCGCGCTTGCAGCGCTTATGGCCTGAAGAACCCTGATGCTCCAACCCGTGAAGGAACCGCGACCGCGGCGATGAACCCACCGACTCGATTTCCTGAACGGGCCTTCACGAGGGTTGGCGAGGGCGGGATAACGACACGACGGACGGAAGCCCGGGAAGGAGGAACACGTTGGGTGTGCGCCCCTCCTCGATGTGCCGTGACGGCCGGTCAACCAGATGCGGTCAGGTGTATTGCTGGAGGACGATCGTGGCGTTGGTGCCGCCGAAGCCGAAGCTGTTGGTCATGACGGTGTGGAGGTCCACGTTGTCTTCGCGCTGGCGGACGATCGGGAACCCTTCGGCTTCCGGATCGAGGGTCTCGATGTTGGCGGAGGCGGCGATGAAACGGTTCTTCATCATCAGCAGGCAGTAGATAAGCTCATGCACGCCGGCCGCGCCGAGCGAGTGGCCGGTGAGTCCCTTGGTCGAACTGATCTTCGGGATGGCCTGGCCCTCGAAGGCCGCCTTGACCGCCTTCAGCTCGGTGATGTCGCCGGCCGGGGTCGAGGTTCCGTGGGTATTGATGTACTGGATCGGTGCATTGGCCGTGGCCATGGCCATCTTCATGCAGCGGGCGGCGCCTTCGCCGGACGGTGCCACCATGTTCTCGCCGTCGGATGTCGCGCCGTAGCCGACGATTTCGGCGAGGATGTTCGCCCCGCGGGCCTTGGCGTGTTCGAGTTCCTCGACGACGACCACACCACCACCACCGGCGATGGCAAAGCCGTCCCGGTTGGCGTCGTACGGACGCGAGGCCACCGACGGCGTTTCGTTGTACCGGGCGGTCAGCGCGCCCATCGCATCGAACATCATGGCCGAGGTCCAATCCTCTTCCTCGCCACCGCCGGCAAACACGATGTCCTGCTTGCCCCACTGGATCAGCTCGAACGCATTGCCGATGCAGTGCAGGCTGGTCGCGCAGGCCGACACGATGGAGTAATTGTAGCCCTTGATCCGGAACGGTGTGGCCAGGCAGGCCGACACGGTGCTGGTCATGCAGCGGGTAACCAGGTACGGACCGGCGCGCTTCACGCCCTTGGTCCGGGCGGTGTCCGCGCCCTCGACCACGTTCTTCGACGATGCGCCGCCACACCCGACGATCAGACCGGTGCGTTCGTTCGACACCATCTCGGGGGTCAGGCCGGCATCGGCGATGGCCTTCGCCATGGCCGCGTAGGTAAACGCGGCCGCGTCGGCCATGAACCGGCGGTCCTTGCGGTCAATCAACGCATCCAGATCAATCACCGGCACGCCGGCAACATGGCTGCGGAACCCCATCTCTTTATAGACCGGCTGGGCCTTGATGCCGGATTTGCCTTCGCGCAACGAGGCGGTCACCTCGTCGGCCGAATTGCCGATGCACGACACGATACCCATTCCGGTAATGACTACGCGCTTCATGCAGAGTACTCCTAGAATCCGTCCGTGGATTCAAACAAGCCGACTTTGAGGCTGTCGGCCGTGTACACTTCCTTGCCATCCACCGCCACCTTGCCGTCGGCAATGGCGAGCACCAACTTGCGGTTGATGACCCGCTTGATGTCGATGGTGTAACTGACCACCTTGCTGGTGGGTAAAATCTGCCCGGTGAACTTGACCTCGCCCACGCCCAGCGCACGGCCCTTGCCCTTGTGCCCGGACCAGGCGAGGAAAAACCCGGTCAACTGCCACAACGAATCGAGCCCGAGGCAACCCGGCATGACCGGATCACCCTGGAAATGACAGCCGAAAAACCACAACTCCGGTTTGATGTCCAACTCGGCCCGGACGATGCCGGCCTGGTAGGCACCGACGCCTTCGGTGATCTCGGTGATCCGGTCGAACATCAGCATGTTCGGCAACGGGAGCCGGGCCGACTCCGGTCCGAACAAGTCACCGCGCCCCGCGGCCAACAATTCATCGTAGCTGTAAGCGTTCTTTCGCGTCATGGTTTCCCGAGTTGGATAGTTAACGATGGCGAAAGACTGAACAATTTACAAACTATTTCAAGCTATTTAACCAGTTGCCAGGCCGTCCCTTCGGCCACGCTCCATTGGTACTTCCGGGCGTGTTCGCGCAGGATGAAGGGGATCTGCCGACGGCGAAGCAACCGGAACCGCGGGGCGAGCAATTCGGAGAGGGCGGCAAACGTGGTCTGGGCCTCCCGACCGCCGAGCCACCGCTCCCGCGGGGTGTAGTCGGTCAGCCAGGTGTAGGGGGAGGCGATGATCAGCTGGGCGCCGGGGTGGAGGCGGTCGGCCAACGCGGCAAGGCAGGCGGCGGGGTCGGGAACCCGGTCGATGAGGTTGAGCAGCACGGCGAGATCAAACCGCCCGAGGCGCGGCGGCAGGGCCATGGCATCGCCCTGGGTAAATCGAACCCGCTCCGGGTGCACCCCGGAGGGCAACCGCACCATGGCCTGCCCGCGCCGGTCGCCCTCGATGGCATAGCGCACCGGCACCGCCCCGCCCCGCTGGATCCGGCGGGCCGCCTGGATAAAGGCACGCGACAAATCGACGCCGGTGACGTGGCCGCACCACCGCGACAACTCGAAGCTGGTGCGGCCGACCGCACACCCGAGGTCGAGCGCCCGCGGCAACCGCGGCAGCTTGCGACGATCCACGAGCTCTTTCACCGCGCGCGCCGGATACCCGAACGCACGGCGCGGCGAACCGGGAAACGGCAGGTAGTCAGCCACCGACCCGTAATGGAAAAACAGGTACTGCTCCAGCGCCTCGTCGGACTCGTAGTACGGAGCGCCGCCGCCCGCAACCCGCTTCATGCGCCCGCCAACGCGTCGAGCACATGACGCGCTGGCTGGAAGTGCTCCATCACCGGGGTGACCTTGCCGTCGCGGTACATGCGTGCCTGGGGCACGTGGATCTTCGGGGTCTTGAACGGCGCAAACAGAATGTCGTCGTGGGTGGCATGGCTCTTGTCGGTAAAACTGTCCGGCACGCAATCCCCGCCGAGGTGGTCGCTGCGCCCGGTGGCGACATGCAACGTACCGAGGATCTTCTCGTCCTGGATGTCGCGACCCGACACCGGCAAGCGTTGGGTGCCGAAACCGAGTTCGCCGATCACGCCGGTCGCCGGATCGGCGGCGAGTTTGGCGTTGTGGGCGGCGACGGTCGCGGGATCGCCCTCAATCAGCGTGGCCTGCCGGACATGGCCATCGGCCACGTGCATCAGGCCGATGGTGCCGTCCTCGTAGTACATCGGGAATGCACCGGAGGCCGAGGTCGGCACATAATACACTTCGCCGGCCGGGAGGTTCGCGACATCCGGCGCGCCGGGCGGGCACAGACCGTGGCTCTTGTGCGCCTCCTGCCGGCCGATCTCCAGGCGCAGGGTGTGGCGTTGGCCGCCGATCTCGAAATCGATCTCGAAGGCATCGGCACAGGTCATGGCCCGGCGCAGCTTCTCGGCTTCGCGGCTGACCTCCTCGTAGTTCACGCTGAGGCCGGAGGCGAGAATGATGTCGTTCACGCCGTGCAGCGTCGCGCCGCGGAATCCGTACTGCTTGGCAAACGCGGTCAGCGGGGCGGTGGCCGAAAAGGTGGAGATGCACAACAGGATACCGTGGTGCGGATAGACATCGCGCTCCAGCGAGACCAGGCGACCGGTCGCATCGTAGGCAGCATCCGGCAGGTCGAGGTTGCTGCCACCGGTGACGGCGTAGGCATAAAAGCCACCGAGCTCGAGGCCGAGCTGCTGGGCCACCCCACCCTTCAGTCCCTGATAGAACGTATGCCAGGCGATGTGCTGGATGGTCAGCTCCGGTTTCTTCAGAAACGCCAGGCCGGCCATGTCGCGCGGATCCGGGAGATCGATCAACACCCCGATCGTTTCCTTGCGGTCGGGCCGAAAGACGGTCGTCAACAAACGGGCGAGATCAAAGGGAGGAAATGTGGCGGTCATACGTGTTTCCTTTCGTGGTCCAACATACGGCATCCGGGAGGGAATGACAAACGGCGGGAGGATGGAAGAGATGGTTGATGGTTCATGGCTGATGGGGATGCGGCGCCCCCTGGTCGGGCAGGCTCGCCGCGTCCGGTGTTTGATCCCTTCTCGTTATCCAACCGCGGCCCCATCCAAGGTAGAGTTCACCATCCTTGGTGAACCGAATGCATCGACACCGGGACGATCCGGTTTCCGATCCGACGGACCGGCAGGGATGCCGGTCCCTACCGGAAAAACCAACTCGACTACGGCGCCGCCGTCATCGCGGCGGTGGCCAGGCGTTCGATTAGGGCGCGCAGGCGGTCCTGGTCCTGGGGCGACAGTTCGTTGAGGCGGGCGTTGATGTCGGTGGCGATACGGCTGGCTTCGGTGGTGCGGCCCATCTTTTCATAGAGGACCGACAGGCTGAGCATCACGCTGGCGGTGTTGGGGCGCAGACCGAGCGACTTCTGCAGGGCCTCTTCCGCCTCCAGCAGCTTGTTCTTCTGCATCAGGATGACGCCCAGCGTATCCCAGGCCGAGTGGTTGCGCTCGCTGATGGCGAGCGACTCGCGCACCAGGTTTTCGCTCTCGTCGAGGTTGCCCTGGAGGTACAGCACATAGGCGAGGTCGTTCAGCGCTTGCGGCGACCGGGTGGTGGCAAGGCTGGCGCGGTAAGCGGATTCGGCCAGCGCGTATTCCTTGTTGTAGTAGTGATGCACGCCGAGCATGTAGTTGCCCAGCGCGTTGCGCTGATCGACGGCGAGCAATTTCTCCACCGTGCGCTGCACCTGGTCGCGGCTCCCTTCGTACATGTCGAGGCGCAGGGTCATCTCCAGCGCGGGCACGTTGGCGGGCTGGCGGCGCAGGATATCGGAGAGGTGGCGGCGCGCGGTGTCGCGGTCGCCCTGGTCGGCCGCCGACTGGGCGAGCACGAGCTGGATGCCGGGGGCGAGCATCTTGGCCTCGCGCAGTTTGCGCAACGCCTCCTCGCCGGTGGCCTTGTCCTTCATCTGGGCGGCGGTGATGGCCAGCGCAGCCCAGGCCTGCATGTTCTCCGGCTCCTCCTTGATGACATCGCGGAATAGCTTCAGGGCCATGGCCGGGGAGCCGGCGAGCGACTCGAGCACGGCCTCGTCCATCCGCAACACGTTTGGCTTGATGTTGGTCTTGCGCAGGGCCGCGAGGTGTTCGCGCGCCTCGGCATACTGACCGTTGCGCACGGCCAGCCGCATCATGCCGAGCAGGGCGGCCACGTTGGCCGGATCCCCGGCCAGCACGGCCTCGTATTGCTCACGGCTTTCGATGTCACGCGACTGCCCGAAATAGAGGCCGGCCAGGGCGAGTTGGATCTGCGGGTTCTGCTGGTTCAACGCGAGTGCGCGCTTCATGTCGCTGATGGCCATGGTGGCTTTGCCGGACATGGCGAAGGCGAGGCCGCGGTTGGCGAACAGCTCCGGCACCCGCACGATGCCATACACGTAGGAGAGCGACCAGGTCTGCACCCGGCCCATCACCGCCTCGGTACGCTGGATCAGTTCGGCTTCGAGCTCCTCGAACTCCGGGCGTTTTTCGCGCTGGGCCAACACGTGCAGGTTCATCAACGCGCTAAGGTTGTCGGGGGCCAGCAACCGGGCCTGCTGGTAGCAGGCATAGGCCTCGTCCGGGCGGCCCGCATCCTCGAGCAGCACGCCGAGGTTGTTGGCGACTTTGCTGACGTGGGTGCGGATCCACTCGAGGGCGACGCCCTGCGGGCGGGTCTTGTCGGCGACCACCGCCTCGAGCCGCCGGCCGTAGGCTGACCAGAAGGCCTGGTTACGCGCGAGCAGGTCATCCAGCGAAGGCATCGCCTCTTCCCGCGCCCCGCCAAACACGGTGCGGTCCGGGATCGCCTGGTACCCGGCCATCATCCAGAGGTCGGGAACATGGACGACGGCGGTGTTCTGCTCGACGTCCTTCAGGTGGAAAAACCATTCATCCATCAGCGGGGTCATGCCGACGCGGGCCAGGCTCTGCAGGCGGGCGTCGTCGTTGAACAGCGAGGCGACGTACTTCATGTGCGGCACCGAGCGGGCGTAGGACATGCGGATCAGCGTGGCGGGGACCCCGCGCAGCTTCGCCTCGATGGCGATCTGGTCGTCGAGCATGGTATTGGTGACCAGCCAGGCGCGGTCGCCCGCGGCGGTCACGACCTCGCGGGAGAAGTCGTACACCAGGCGTTCGACCGGATCGCGGGCGAGCGGCAACGTATGCGCCACCAGCGTGTACACGGTGAAGGCCGGGGCGGCCACCAGGCCGATCCGGCCGACCAGCCGGCGAGCCTTCTTCATCGCCGGCTTGTCAAACCGCTTCTCGCGGAAGGCGATTACCATCCAGAAGGCGGCGGCATGGCCGACCCACAACGCGATGAAGACATAGGGGGTTACGAACAGGCGGCCGATGCCGGTCAGGTTTGCCGGGGCGAGCGGGAAATCGGGCAGCAATAGCAAGACGGCCAGTACGGCCATGACCAGGTACAGGGCGAGGGTGCCGATCATCGCACCCGGCTTGCGCCCGGCGCTGCTGGTCTGGCGCAGGGCCAGGGTGATCACCCACGGGAAGAAGCTGACCAGCAGCAGGGTCAGCCACCCGACCCGCGGCAGGCCGCCGGTCATGCTCTGGTATTGTTCGACGAGGATGTACCAGACGACCTGGAAGTAGCCGTCGAACTCGCGGAAGTGGTAGGCCGGCGAAGCCATGAAAAAGCCGGCCTGGACGAGGTACAGCGACAACCCGGCCAGCAGGCTCCCGGTCACGGTCGCGACATGGCGCAGGGTGAACACCCCACCCTGCCACATCCGGGCCAGCACCAGCACGACGAAGATCGGGGCGAGCACGATCGCCGTGGTGAACTCCACCACGGCGACGCCGTACAGCAACGAGGCGAGGGCGAGGCGGGAAAACGGGGTGCCAACCGCAAAGGTGATGACAAGGTAAAACGCACCGGCGACGAGGATCTGGTCGAAGAGGATCGGGTTGGCCCGGCTGGCCGCCAGCGTAAACGGTGCGGACGCGAGCAGGTACAGGATCGCCAGGGTCGCCGCGCCGAGGGCCACCCGGTGCATGGCCGCGACCGGCATCGCCCGGTCCGCATTAAATCCGAGCGCGGCACGGTAACAAATCCGGTACAGCAACACCACCAGGACCGCACCGCACAAGGCGCTGAACAGGTTGATGGCGAACACCGCGCCGCTCCCGGTCAGGGCGGCCAGCACCCGCACGATCCAGCCATACACCGGATTGGCAAACAACGGGACCGGATCCAGCCCGAGATGCTGGGTCAGGACAAACGAGGAGAACCCGACGTGGGGGATGCCGGTCACCAGCAACAACAGGACCGCCAACGCGACCAGACCCGCGCCCCACGCGGCCTTTGAATACGACATGTGCTTCATACAACTTCCTGAAAACTGGCCATGATGGCCGTTACTATATACCGCGGCGGCGTGACCCGCCGACACTTATTTTTCCCGGACAAGGCGGTCAACGGCGCTCGATGAAGGCGGTAAGCGCATCGAGTTTGCCACGGGCATGCTCGGCAAGAACAAGATCGTTGGCTGCAAGCGCCATCGTCATCACTTCGCTCCAAAGATTCCGGCTATTGGGTTGGAGCTTGACGGCCTGGCGCATGGTCTCGAATGCCTGCGCCGTGTCGCCCAAGGTGAATTGATACTTGGCCTGATGGCTCAGGATCAACGGCGATTGAGGGTACAGGGATAATGCATGCTGAAGCAGGTTCCCGCCGAATTCAACATGTCCGGAGCGCATGCTGATCTCGATGAGATAATAAAGCGACCAGAAGTCATCGCCATCAAGCTGCAACGCGGTTTGGAACTGCTGTGCCGCTTCCTGTAGCAATCCGTTCTTGCGCAATGCCTGAGCGGAGACGACCAGCATGGCGACCATTTCGTTGCGTACGACAGGATTGTCCGGCGCAATCTCAAGCGCATCCGCGAGCAATTTGAACGCGGGTTCGATTTCATTCTTCGCCCGCAGGACCGAAGCCTCCAGCATCAGGCGGACGGCTTCGTGTTCGCGCTTGAGACGATCCGCCACCTCCGGATCCATGGCCGACAACCACGAATCAGGAATCGGTGTAAAGTGACGCAACAGCGCCTCCTGGTTCTCGTCCGTGGTATACCGCAGCGAACTTTTCGGCGTCGAATATTCGATGATCGGATATTCGTCGGTGTTCAGCGGACCAGAACCCGCGAAGGTGTGATCTTCGCTCAAGTCGGCCACGAACATGCCAAGGATTTTTTCCGGGTCCGTGAAGCCGATATCCGCGAGCGAGGCCTGGACCTCGGGTACGGCAAAGTTCCGGCGTAACACCTCGGGGTCGAGTTTCATTTCGCCCTTGAAGCCGATCAGAATCGTATCGAACCCGGTGAAGAACACCGCCGTATTGGGGAACACCTTGACGAAGGAGCGCACAATGGTGAGGTAATCATCGAGCGACATCTCATACAGCGGCAGGTACTGCCCCATAATGCCATTCTCGTTCAGGCGGTTATAGCCCAGCTGGAAATATTCCACCGTATAGAGGTGGGCGGCACCAGCCATGACCGGCTCAAACGGATCGGCCGTTACGATGTCGTACATACGAGGCGTGGAGAACAGGTGGTTGCGGCCGTCGTTGAACGTCACCGTGACCCGTGGATTATCGAGCACGTTGTGGTTCAGCACGCCCCACGTCCGCGTGGCGTACTGGACGGCGGGATTGATCTCGACGACTTCAACGTGGTCGAGCGGATGACAAGCCAGGGCGCCGAAGCTAACGCCTGCGCCAAGGCCGATGTTCACGCCTGACTTGGCGTTGGGATGGAACAGTGCGGGAAGGTGACCGATCATGCGTTGCAAGACCATGCTGCGGGCGCTCTGGTCGGCCTCGGTTTTGCCATCCACGCAAAAGTACTTCTCTTCGTTGTCACTCAGGTGCACCGACACGGTGGCGGCGAGCGCTTCGTGGTAATGCAGCAACCGGTCGCCCGCGATCATTTCCCGCAAGACGTTTTTCCCGTCGCGGACAAAATTAAACGGGCTGAAATAAGCACCCGCCGCCAGCAGGGATTTGCTCCAGGTCGGGGGGTACATGATGGCGGTAGCGAGCACGGCGATCATCACCGCCGCGGTCAACAACCTGGCGATGACCGCCTCGGCGCGCCAAATCAACGCGACACCGCCGCTGGCCATCAGGATTGTGGCCAGCAGCAGCAACGAGCGCTCCATGCCAATTCCCGGCAACAAGATAAAGCCGGCAATAAACGAACCGGCCACGGCGCCGCAGGTGTTCAACGCATAGACGAGCCCGGTTGTGCCGGAAGAACTGCTGGTTTCGTGGCGGACCAAGCGTGTGGCGATGGTGAAGGCGGCGCCGAACAGCAGGGCCGGAATGGCCAGATGGGAGACGGCGATGACGAATCGGGCCCAGTTCATCGCCTCCCAACTGAATCCGTGACGGCTGAGATGATCAACCAGATAGTCCGGCCCGGCATCAAACCGGTAAATGGAAACCAGCGTGTACAACCCGATCAGCCCCACCGCGGCGGCGAGCCAGGCGGCGAGTTGGCGGGCGCGGTCGAGCAACGGCGCGACGAGCAGCGAACCGAGGCCGATGCCGAGCAGGAAAACACCGAGCATGACGGTGAACGAATAGGTGGTGGAACCGAAGACGAGGATCAGGGCGCGGAACCAGATGACCTCGAGGGCGAGTGAAACGAAGCCGCAAAGGGTGGCGAAGACCAGCGCGATCCGGGCGTCGGGCGAAAAGCTGCTCCAACGGAACTTCGGCCGGAGGTTTTCCTGGCCGACCTCGGGAACCAAGTGCCGTTTGGCCAGCAACAGGGCCCCCATGCCGGCGATGAAATCGGAGGCGACGGCGAGGATGTTGGTGTTGGTCAGGCCCACGGTAGGGATCAGGTAGAAGCCGCTGAGGAACACCCCGGCCACCGCGCCCAGGGTGTTCACACCGTAGAGCCACCCGAGTTTCCGGCCGAAGCCGGCATCGTCACGGGCCATGCCGCGGATCAACACCGGCAAGGTGCCGCCCATGCAGATGGTCGGGACGAGCAGGATCAACGACGCGAGGACAAACCGCAGCGCGGTCAGGAACACCATGTTTTCCGAGACATGGCGGAACGCCAGCATGTACGCCACCTTGATCAGCTCAAACATCCACGGCATGGCCAGGGCATAGGCGGCCACCGCGATCTCGAGGAAGGCAAAACCGCGGATGGGATTGCGCATTTTTTCGCTGATCCGCCCGAACAGGTGCGACCCGATGGCCAGACCACCCATAAACGCCGTCAGCACGGTCGCGCTGGCATACACCGTGTTGCCGAAAATGAACCCGAGGTGGCGCATCCACAACAGCTGGTAAACCAGGGCGGAAAGGCCGGAGAGGAAAAAAACGATGGTGATCCAGAACATAAGATACGATTCCCGATAGATGTCCGCAAACCGTACACCGTAGGAGGAACAAGGTGAAAGGAAAAGCGCTAAAACGGACGGGGCGGAGGGGGAAGAACAGAGAACTACGGAACAAACGGAATGAACGGAAAACACGGAAGGAAAAGCGGAGACAGCGAAGAGGGGGAAACTACGAAATACGCGAAAGAGGGAGGCAACTACGGAACACGCGGAGTACGCGGAAGGAGGGGGAGATGGGACCGCAGATGGCGCAGAGAACGCAGAGAAGAATGGGAAACGTGATGGGCAGAGGGGGGAACTACGAAATACGCGAACGACGCGAAAGGACGGGGTGACGAGACCGCGGATGGCGCTGAGATCGACCTTGTTTTTCACGTACTCGTACACCAACTCGTACACCCGGACTATAGGGACAGACAAGGTGTCGCCAGTAAACCACGGATGAGGGTTGTGGGGTGTGTCGTTGGTAGTGCGCCCGTCAGGGCGCAGGCATCGCGGGATCGGAGGTTTACCGCGGAGGCGGAAGAGGTTTTACCACCCGTCCCGCGGTGCGGGACTAGAGGACACGGAGGAAGAGGAGGTAGGAAACGCGGCCAATAGGGACTGAATTGTGGAGGAACTACGGAATACGCGGAAAGGGTTTGGGGATGGGACCGCAGATGGCGCAGAGAACGCAGAGAAGAATGGGAAACGTGATGGGTATGGGGGGAAACTACGAAAGACGCGAACGGCGCGAAAGGGGGGGGGACTATAGGGACAGACAAGGTGTCGCCATTAAACCACGGATGAGGGTTGTGGGGTGCGTCGTTGGTAGTGCGCCCGTCAGGGCGCAGGCATGGCGGGATCGGGGGTTTACCGCGGAGGCGGAAGAGGTTTTACCACCCGTCCCGCGGTGCGGGACTAG
>CALBHI010000155.1 GCA_937894535.1 uncultured Verrucomicrobiota bacterium | reverse complement strand
GCCATGGTCGGTTTCTTCGCCCTCGCCGTCTACATGCCCATGTGGGACCTGGCCAAGATGGCCGGCAAAGGATCATGATGTTCGCAGTCGAAACAACACAAGAAGGAGAGAAGACATGAGAGCAAACACACGCAACCGTTCCGGCGAAGCCGGGTTTACCCTGGTGGAAATCATCGCCGTGCTGGTCATCCTGGCCGTCCTGGCCGCGGTGGCCATCCCCCGCTACATCGGGCTGATCGACGACGCCCGCGAACAGGCGCTGCAAGGCGCCATCTCGGCCGGCATGTCCCACGTGTCGCTGAGCTACGGCCGCCTCGCCCTGCAAAACGGAACCGAGCCGACCGCCGCGGAAGTCGTAGCCGATGTGACGGCCAGTCCGCCCTCGAGCGGCGATTACACCTTCACGTTCGCCGCCACCGCGACCCCCGGCGTCAACGTGACCGCGACCGATGTGACGGACGCCACCGTTACCGACACCAAGGAATGGATCATGCCGTAACGGCATCCACCAACCACGGGAGGAGGCCCCGCCTCCTCCCGTTTTCTTTTTTCCATGTCCACCCGACTCCATGATCCCGACCACGCCCGCCGGGGCTTTACCCTGATCGAACTGTTCCTCGTCCTGGTCGTGCTCGGCATCCTCGCCTCCTACGTCGTCATCGGCAATGCCCGCACCGGCGCGGCCCTCGCCGCCGAAGCCGACATCCTCCGCGCCCACCTACGCTTTGTGCAGTCCCTCGCCATGTCCAACAATACCGGCACCTGGACCGTGACCTTCACCGCCGCCGGGTACGCCGTTCAGTTCGATGGCAATCCCGCCCCGGTCAACCTGCCCGACCAGAACACCCCGAGCCGCAGCTTTGAAGGCGGAGTCACCCTGACCGCCGGCATAGGCACCCTCACCCTCGATGCCCTGGGCGCTCCGGCTGCAACCTACACCCTGCTCCTGTCCGACGGCGACCGCACCGAAACCATCACCATCACCGGCGGCACCGGCCTGATCCCATGACCCGCTCCCGGACATCCTCTCGTGACGCCTTCACCTTGATCGAAGTCGTCGCCACCCTCGTTCTCACCGCCCTCGCCTTTCTCGCCCTGCTGCCCTTCCTTGATCAGGTCTTCCTGCGCAGCCACGAACCGCGTGTGCAACTGCAACAGGCCATGAACCTCCAGAGCGCGATGGAAAACCTGGTTACCTCCCATACCAATTCACTCGAGAATCTCCGCACCCGCATCGGGTCCGCGGGGAGCGCCGTCGGCGGCGGTGTCACCGTTTCCGAAAACCAGTACATCACCTTCACCGGCGGCCTCGAAAGCGGATCCCCCTCCAGCAACAACCTGCTTAAGGTGACCCTGCGCAACACCCTTGGCGAAGAAGTCACCCGCATCTTTACGGAACGGCCATGAACCGCGGCTTCACCCTGGTGGAACTCATCGTCGTGCTGCTCCTCACCGCCCTGCTGGCCGGGGCCTTCACCGCCGTGCTGGCCCCCGCCACCGAGGGCCTGACCCTCGTCCGCCGCAATACCGAAGCGGCCCAGAAAGCCCAATTCGCGATGACCCGTATGGTCC
>CALBHI010000154.1 GCA_937894535.1 uncultured Verrucomicrobiota bacterium | reverse complement strand
CCGCCGCTTTTGTATAGATACCTCCCCCGACGCGCGCGAACAGGGCGATGGAACTGGCGCCCAGCGAAAATACGGAAAGCACCGGCAAGACCGACCGGCTCAGCGCTTCCAGGCCGGCACCCCAGAGGTTCACGTAGACCACGAACAGAATCGAGAGACCGAGAATGCCAAGCCCGACCACGCTCATGCCCATGACGGATCCACCGGCGAACGCGACGGCCAAGGCCGGTTGCAAGCCTTGCCGGGCGCTGTTGGCGGTACGTGAATTGGCGGTCGTCGCCACCCGCATGCCGAAGATGCCGGCCAGCGCCGAACACACCGCACCGACCAGGAACGAGACCCCGACATACTTCAAGTCGCCCTTGTTGAACACATAGAGCAACGTCGCCACGACCACCACGAACACGGACAGGATGCGGTATTCGCGGGACAAAAACGCCATGGCTCCTTCGCGCACGGCCAGGGCGATCTCGGCCAACCGCGCACTACCTGGGTCCTGCCGGCTTATCCAGGCGCTTTTCAGCCAGGCAAACAACAGCGCGGTCAATCCCGCCACGACGGCAAAATACACCAAGTTAAGGTTGATCATGGGGATGGCTCCTGAGAGGTTACGCGCGCCGAACAACGTTCGTAAAACCACGGCACGCCGGCTTGGATGGCTCACTCAACACGCAGCTACTCTACGACCAGAACAGGTCCTGAAAACAACCGAAAAATCGCGCCGCGCGAACAAAAACGTTTTAGCAGGATGGAGGTGCTTTGGCCTGCATCGCCTTGAGCAAAGCCGCTCTCAATCCGTCCCGCGTGAAGGGTTTGATCAGGACGCCGGCGAGGGAGCGGGGATCGATCCGACTGATGATCATCTCTTCGCTGTAACCGGTGGTGAGGATCACCCTCACGTCGGGAAGGATGGCACGCATCTCAAGGAAGGCATGAATGCCATCCATGATGGGCATGGTGAGATCCATCAGGATCAGATCATAGGCGCCGGGTTGATGGCGGAAGAGGTGCACCGCCTCACGCCCGTCGCCCGCAACCTCCACGCCGATGCCATCGCTGGCCAGCATGCGCTCCAGCATGATCCGCATGGCCGGATCATCGTCCACGACCAGGACGCGTCGAACATCCGTAGCGAAACCCGGAATGGTCGGTTTTGGCGGCACCGAGACGATGGGTTCAGCGGCCGGAAGATAGACACGGAAGGTCGTACCGCGCCCCGGCGCGGAGTGAACCTCCATGACCCCCTGGTGGGCCCGCACGATACCGTGCGCGGCGGCCAGGCCCATACCCCGTCCGGTGAACTTCGTGGAGAAAAAGGGGTCAAACATCCGTCGGCGCACATCCGCCGGTATGCCGCAGCCCTGGTCCCGCACCTCGATCCAGACATACGATCCCCTCGGGGCAGCCGGCATGGGTACGGCATCAGCCAGTTCGCGGCCATCGAGTTCGGCTAAACCCGATGCCACGTCAACTGTGCCGGGACGGCCGAGATAGGATTCGGCGGCATTGACGACTATCTGGAGGATCAATTGACGCAGTTCCGCACCATCGCCGCGGATGCCCGGCAATCCATCGCCGAGGGTGAACCGCAACATCACATCCGCATGGATCGTACTGCGCATCAACGGCGTAAGGTCGCGGATCATCCTGGCGGTATCCACCACCTGATCGCTGATCCGCGTGTTGCCGCAAAACGACAACAACTGATGGCACAAACCGGCGGCCCGGTTTCCGGCGGCAAGCAGGGCGGCCAGGCAGTGGCGCACCTCCTCCGCATCCCCCACCTGATCGAGGGCCAGTTCCGCGTTCCCGATCATCGCCGCCAGCATGTTGTTGAAATCGTGCGCTACCCCGCCGGCCATGGCCGCCAGGCTTTCGCTTTTCTTCATGTACACGAGGTTCTCGTGAAGTTTGCGCCGCTCGGTGATATCCAGGATGAACCCCTCGACCATTGGGCTTCCCGACACATCGTGCTCGACTACGCGTCCTTGTTCCCACACCCAGCGCACGTCGCCATCGGCGCGTACGATGCGGTATTCGACCACAAAATGATCGCCGCGCGCCACGCCATCAATCGCCTCGAATACCCGCTGGCGGTCCTCCGGATGAATCAGGTCGGCGAAGGCGATCTCCTTGTTTCCGATGATGCGCTCGCGAGCATACCCGGTGAGTTCCTCGCCGCCGCGCGAGATGAATTCCATCGTCCAGGAGGCATCGAAGCGGCAGCGGTAGGCCATGCCGGGCAGGCTGTCCATCAGCGACGCCAGCAAACGCCGACCCTCCTCCAGTTGCCGCTCGGCCGCCTTCTGCTCGGTGACATCGAGTACCGTCGCGATGACCCCGCGTTGCGGCTCGGAGGGTTCGAGCGCCATCAGCTCGACACGCACATCACGCATTCCCGCGACCCCGCCGGCAAGCCTGGCCTCGAACACGCTCGCCACCCGCTCCGCGGCCGGCATTTCCATCCAGCGCTCCATGGCTTCGCAGGCCTGTTCATCCGCGAACAACCGCATGAAGGGCATACCGATCATGGTATCGCGCGAATTCCCGGACAAGGTGATCATCGTTTGGTTGGCTTCCACGATGCCGCCGCTCACCACCAACACGATACCCACTGGCGCCACATCAAAGATCCGGTGGATCACCTGTTCGGAGTGCAACAAGGCGTCGTGCTTGCGCCAGGCCGCGATATCCCGGCTCATCTCCACCCCGGCCCGGCGGAAAGACGCCAACATCTCCTCATCGTCCGCCACGGTATCCGGCACCGAAGCACACAAGACACCGGAACTGGTCGTTCCTTCCAGCAACGGCACCGCCACCGCGACCCGGCCATGGTACGAAACCGCGAGCGGACATGATCCGCATGCTTCAACCGTGTCACGAATCACCACGGGACCATCCGCATCCGCGACCTGCCCCCAGCAGTGAGGAACCGTGCCAGCCAGCAACCGCTCCCGCATCGGATGGAATCGCTCATTAAACGAGGATGCTGTCGCTGCGACCCGATCACCATCCCGGACGGCAATCCATAAACTGTAAGCGCCCAGCATTCCGATCCACTGCTCACAAAGGGTTTGGAGGTGATGCGCGAAATTGGCGCAGGCGTCCTGTGCGTGCGCATCCAAGGTGGAGGCATACGTCGTCATGCCGGCCCGGTTGCTGATCAACACCTTCGGCCACACCGGAATGGAAGCCGGAACCGCATTCAACGCATTCGCACCTGATGGTGGCGAAGCAGGCTGCTCCCGCGACGTCATGGCATGTCCTCCTTTCCGGATACTAGCACACCTACACCCGCAACCCACCACCAACCGCCCGGTAGACTCGCTCACCGGTTGCCAAACCGTTCTGAAGCCTCTATAAGTCGCGCCATGGCATCCTTCGACACCATCATCGACCGCACCGGCACCGGCAGCCTCAAGTGGGACCGCTATAAAGACCGCCCCATCTTGCCGTTATGGGTGGCCGACATGGATTTCGCCTCCCCGCCCGACGTGATCGCCGCGCTCCAGCAACGCGCCAGCCACGGCGTATTTGGCTACACGATCCCGTATGAGGAGGTCGTCGGGGAAGTGCTGAACTATCTCCATCAGCGCCACGGCTTGTCGGTGACCGCCGAGATGCTGGTGTGGTTGCCCGGCCTCGTCCCGGCCCTGAACCTCGCCTGCCGCACCTTCGGCGAACCCGGTTCCGGTGTGCTGATCAACACCCCGGTGTATCCGCCGTTCCTCAGCGCACCGGTGTTCTCCGACCGCACCCGCATCGCGGTGCCACTGCAGACGAACGGCGACGCGTGGGAGATCGATTGGGAGGCGATGGAGGCGGCCGTGACCCCCGACACGAAGCTGTTCATCCTCTGCCATCCGCACAACCCGGTCGGCCGCGTCTGGTCGCGCGACGACCTCCAGCGCATCGTGGACTTCTGCGTGCGCCACGACCTCGTGTTCGTGTCGGATGAAATCCACTGCGACCTGATCCTCGACGACGTCCCCCACGTGCCCGCCCTCGCTCTCGGCCCCGAGGCCAC
>CALBHI010000153.1 GCA_937894535.1 uncultured Verrucomicrobiota bacterium | reverse complement strand
GCTTTTTTTTTTTTTTTTCGGGTGGCGACGGGGTCATACTTCGGGTCGTTGGATTGGATGCAGAGGAAAAACCCGTCGGTCGAGGCGCGGTTGAAGCCTGGGGTGTTGAACACCGGGTCGTAGGGTTTCGGCAGGCCGTTCAGGCCGAACATGCCGAACACCGCGGCGAAGGCGGAAAACAGGATGGTCAATTCGAAGATGATCGGCACGAAACTCGGCCAGCTGAACAACGGGCGACCGCTGACCACGTGCGGGTACTGGACGACCGAAAGGTAGGCCTGCAGGGCCATGCCGGTGGCGGCCCCGGCCAGACCGCCGACGAGGACGATGCCGGCGAGGCGGCTGCGGCGGATGCCGAGGGCTTCAACGAGGCCGTGGACGGGAATCGGGGAAAAGGCATCGGTCGCGGTATACCCCGCTTCGCGCACCCGGTTGGCCGCCTTCAGGAGTGTTTCCGTGTCGCGAAACTCGGCAACGACACCGTACATGGAGTTGGCTGCTTGCTGTTTCATGGATCTGCTCAATGCCCGTTCTTGTGCTGCTTCTTGTGCAGCAATTCACGCACTTCGAATTGGGAAATAATCGGGAGGAACTTGATGGCGAGCACCATCAGGAACAGGAACAGGCCGATGGTACCGAGGTACATGGCGATATCGAATTTGGTCGGGGTATACATGCCCCACGAGGAAGGCAGGAAGTCGCGGTGCAAGCTGGTGACGATGATGACAAACCGTTCCAGCCACATGCCGATGTTGATGATGATCGACAGGAAGAACAGGATGAGGGGCGAGGTACGGACCTTCTTGAACCAGAGGATCTGGGGAATGATGCCGTTGCACAGGATCAGCGCCCAGTAGGACCACCAGTAGGGGCCGAACATGCGGTTGAACTTCATGAAGCCTTCGTATTCGTTGGCGCTGTACCAGGCGAAGAAGACTTCCATGCCGTAGCCGTAGAACACCATCAGGCCGGTCGCGAGCATCACCTTCGAGATGTTATCGAGGTGGTTCAGGGTGATCATGTCCTTCAGGCCGAAAATGGCGCGGACGGGAATCGCAAGGGTCAGCACCATGGCGAACCCGGAGAAGATCGCGCCGGCCACGAAGTAGGGCGGGAAGATGGTGACATGCCAGCCGGGAATGACCGACACGGCGAAGTCGAGACCGACGATGCTGTGCACCGAGACGACGAGCGGGGTGGACAGGCCGGCGAGCAGCAGGTAGGCGATTTCGTAGCGCTGCCAGTGGCGGGCGGAGCCGCGCCAACCCATGGCGGCGATGCCGTAGCCGACCTTGGCGATCTTGCCTTTGGCGCGGTCGCGCAGGGTCGCGAAATCGGGGACGAGGCCGGTCAACCAGAACAACAGGGAGACGGTGGCATAGGTTGAGACGGCAAACACGTCCCAGACCAGCGGGCTGCGGAATTGCGGCCACATTTCCATGACGTTCGGGTACGGGAACAACCAGTAGGCCAACCACGGGCGACCGGTGTGGAGCAAGGGGTAGAGGCCGGCGCACATGACCGCGAAAATGGTCATGGTTTCGGCAAACCGGTTGATGCTGGTGCGCCATTCCTGGCGGAGCAGCAGCAGGATCGCGGAGATCAGCGTACCGGCATGGCCGATACCGATCCACCAGACGAAGTTGATGATGTCAAAACCCCAGCCCACCGGCTGGTTGATGCCCCAGACGCCCGTACCTTCCACGACGAGGAAGAAGATGGAGCCCATCAGGGACCCCAGAAGGAGCAGCGCGGCAAACCCCACGCCGAGAATCGAGCGCGGCAGGGTGTTGGCGAGCGGGATGGCGCTGATCTTGTCGGTCACCGTCTCCATCGTGTGATGGGTATCGAGGACCGGTTCGATCTCGACAAAACCCTGCTTCTGGTCTGGTGGGGAATTAGGCGCCATGGTGCGAAGACTCCATCGGAGAAGACGTTTCCAGCGAGGTGTTGGGGTTGCGGATCCGCGCATGGTAGGTAACGCGCGGGCGGGTGTTCAGCACGGCCAGGACACCGTAATCGAGCGGACTCGCTTTGCGCTTCGACACCTCGCTCATCGGATCGCGGATGTCGCCAAACACGATGGCGCGGGTCGGACAGGCCTGCTGGCAGGCGGTCATGACCTCGCCGTCGGCGATCGGGCGGTCTTCGCGGCGGGCCTTGATGCGGGCTTCGCTGATGCGCTGGATGCAGAAGGTACACTTCTCCATCACGCCGCGCGAACGCACGGTGACATTCGGGTTGCGCTGGAGCTTGAGGCTCGGGGTCTCGTGGTCGGCGAACTTGTAGAAGTTGAACCGGCGGACCTTGTACGGGCAGTTGTTCGAGCAATAACGGGTGCCGACACAACGGTTGTAGACCATCTGGTTGATGCCGTCGGTGCTGTGCACGGTGGCGGCGACCGGGCAAACGGCTTCGCAGGGCGCATTTTCGCACTGCACGCAGGTCATCGGCTGGTGATGCACGGCGGCATCGGCGGCGCGGCCTTCGTAGTAGCGGTCAACGCGGATCCAGTGCATTTCGCGGCCGCGGCGGACCTGATCCTTGCCGACGACCGGGATGTTGTTCTCGGCCTGGCAGGCAATCATGCAGGCGTTGCAGCCGATGCAGGCGGAGAGGTCGATGACCATGCCCCACTGCGGACCCTGGGAGTAGTCATGGCCGGGATAGGCGGACGGGGTTTCCTTGCCGCCGAACTCGCCGAACTTCATGACAAACTTCTTGTCGGCCTGGTAATCGGAGACCGTGCCGACGCGGAGGTGGTTGCGGCCGGCGAGGGTGTGGCTTTCCTGGGTCAGCGCGAATTCAAAACCGCCTCCGGTTTTGCGCACGCGGACGGATGCACGATGCGGCGAGGCGACGGTTTGCAACGCGGTGACGGCAACGCCGACCTCATTGCCCACGCGCCCGGCGGCGGTGCGGCCGTAGCCCATGTGGATGACCCCGGCGCCCACCGGGATGCCGACGGCGACGAGGACGGGGGCGGTAACCTTGCCGGTGCCGGTGTCGAGTTCGACGAGGTCGCCGGTGATCAAGTTGAGGCGGGCGGCGGTGTCTTGGCTGATAAGCAGGGCATTGTCCCAGGTCAGGGTGGTGATCGGCCGGGGCATTTCC
>CALBHI010000152.1 GCA_937894535.1 uncultured Verrucomicrobiota bacterium | reverse complement strand
ATCAGCAGCGATCCCCGCGTCTACGATTTCAAGACCGTGCTGATCGTCACGCCCGACTACATCCAGTTCCCGGCCGGCGGCCCGTTTTACCGGGTCGAAGGGGGCGATATGCAGGTGACCGTGCCGACCAACCTCACCGGCTACACCGAGGTCGCCGCCACCCGCGCCTACGGGGCCGATGTCCAGATCCGCGGCGGCCTATCCGTGGCCCGCGCCGAGGCGAACCCCGGCGGTTTTGATGCCCGCACCTTCATGCGCAATTACAACATCCATGCGCTGATGAACCTCCGCCAGGAGCGTGGCGGTTCACCACCCCTGGCCATGATCGGCCCGGCCGGCGGCCCCCCGCGCACCGGCGATCCGCTGGTCGCCTTTTCCCTGCAGTTGCGCGATGACATGCTGCGGCAGTTCAAGCACTCGATGCCCTATCCGCAATCCGCCTTTCTCGGTGGAGTGACCCTCGGCCTGCGCTATGGACTGCAGGGCGTGGCCTGGCCGGGCGATGGCCTCTCCCGGTCGTGGGCCCCGGCCTTGGGCCTTGGCCGGAGCGAAGCGCTGATCGCCGACGATTTTCGCGCCTCCGGCGTGAACCATGTCCTCGCCGTCTCCGGCCTGCACGTCACCATCATCACCGCCATGTTCATCGGCGTGTTCGGCCTTCTGCGCTTCCCGCGCACCGTGTTCGTACCGCTGGTCATCCTCGCCCTCGTGGTGTTCGCCATCATCACCGGCGCGCGACCGTCCACCCTGCGTGCGGTGATCATGAACAGCCTGTTCCTGCTGACCTGGGCCTACCTCGACCGCAGCCTGCTGTCATCGGTGATGCTCGGCGTTCCCGTCGCCGCCTTCCTGATCCTGCTGCACAACCCACTGGTCGTCGTCGATCCGTCGTTCACCCTGTCCTTCGGCGCCATCCTGTCCCTCGCCCTGCTCACCATGCCGGTGCACGAACAACTCGCCAAACTGCGTGGCAACCGGCTCGCCGCGGTCATTCTCTTCGCCACCGCCAGCACCCTGATCGGCGTGGCCCGCTGGTCGCTGATCACCGCGCCGTGGTTCCTTGTCCCGTGGTTGGCCCTCGGTGTGGCGGTGTTTGCGCTCGCGGCCGCGCTGGACCGGCAAGGGATCGGCATCTCGCCGCGTTTCGCCTTCTCCGCGCTTCCGGAGTCGGTCAGCACTTTCCTCGCTGCACAGGTGGCGATCCAGGTCGGCATGATGATCCCGCTGTCCGCCTACTACTTCTGCCGCTGGCCGTTCGGCGGTGCCTACGCCAACCTGATCGCGATTCCGCTGATCGGCGTGGTGGTACAACTCGGGGCGATTGCCGGCCTGCTCGGTTTGATTCCGGTCATTGGCCCATGGCTGGCCCTGGTGTTGAACGCCGCCAACTGGTTGTTCACCACGTTTTTCCTGTGGCTGGCCCATGTGTTTGCCCTCGGGTTTCCATACCCGGTGGTGACCCGTCCGCGGGTGATCGAGGTCGTGGTGTATTACGCGCTGCTGGCGATGTGGATCTGGCGCAAGCCGCTTGGGGCCTGGTTCGGCCGCCTCGCCACCCGCGCCGGGTGGACCGATCCCCGCGCCCCCACCGTCTTGGGCTCGCTGCTGGTCGCGCTGGCGTTGATCCCGCTCGCGGTGGCCCCGCCGCGGGTGGACCGGCCGGACGGTCTGCAGGTCACGGTGTTGTCGGTCGGGTATGGCAGCTCCGTCCTGATCGAGTCGCCGGGTGGGCAGAACATCCTCGTCGATGCCGGTTTTGTCGAACACGACCGTGCCCGCCGCAACGAGGCGGACCGGACCATTCTCCCGTTCCTGGCGAGCCACGGCGCGCTGCGCCTCGACGGGCTGATCCTGACTTCGCCGCTGCCCGAGCGTTCGGCCGGGATGGCCACGCTGCTCGATCACCTCCGCATCGATACGCTGGTGCTGCCGCCTGCCCTGGAAGGCCTCTCCACGGCGTGGACCAGCCGTATGCTGGAGGATCGCCTCGGCACGCGCCATGAACGCCATGCCGCCATCCAGGCGGCGCTGGTGGGCGATCCGCAATGGCCTCGGCGCGGCTCCCTTGCCGCTTCGTTGGCCGGCCGCGGAGCGACTCCCGCCAACCGCTGGGCTGGTTGGCATGCCCCGGTGACCGTGGCACGTCCCGGCGACGTGCTGTTTGAGGAACAACACAACGGGAAACGGTTTGCCGTCGAAGTGCTCGGACCCGCAGCACCGGTGACCTCGGACCGACCGGTGGAGGATGCGAGCATCGCGCTGCGCGTGGTGTACGGCGATGTTGCCCTGATGCTGCCAGGCATGCGCCATCTTGCCGGCCAGGCTGCGCTGGCGAAATCAGCCGCGCCGGAAGCCTTGCGCGCGCAGGTCATGCTCGCACCGCACCACGGCGCGGCGTTGCCAAGCCGTGCCGACCGGCCGGCCCGCGACGAGGTTGAAGCCGCGCTGGCGCGGGCCACCGGTCCGTTGCTCGATGCCGTACGACCCGAACGGGTGATCTTCGAGTTCGGCAATCCGCGCCCGGTACTCGGCGATGCCGGCCGCTCCGTGCCCGGCGTGTACGACATCACCCGCGCCTGGGTGGCCGCCCGCCTCGGTGACGAGGCCATCCTGTCCACCGACCGCGACCTCGCGGTGATCATCCAGTCGGACGGCACCGGCTACACCATCGATACCCAGGCCCTGCGCAACCGCGCCGAGGGCGGCGACGATGACGCCGTCTCCGATCTCGCGGTCGGGCTGTAACCGCGACGCTTGCCCGCCGGAGGCGAGGCCTCCGGCGCGTTGAAACCGTGTTACAACCGCAACTGCTGTCCCTCGACCATGTCACGGAACAGGCCTTCCTGGGCGACCAGGCCGTCGTAGGTGCCGTCCTGCACGATGCGGCCATCCTGAATGACCAGGATGCGGTCGCAGCATTTGACCGTGGCGAGGCGATGGGCGATGAAGATCGCGGTGCGGTCCTTGCTTTCCTCCTCGAGGCTGGCCTGGATCAGCCGTTCGCTGACCGTGTCGAGGGCGCTGGTCGCCTCGTCGAAGACCAGGAACGACGGATTCATCAGCAGCACCCGGGCAATGGCGAGACGCTGGCGCTGGCCCCCGCTGAGGGTCGAGCCGCCTTCACCGACCACCTCGTCGAGTTGCTGGGGCAGGTCGCGGATGAATTCCCAGGCATGGGCACGCTCGGCGGCGCGGATGATTTCTGTGTCGGTCGCGTCCGGCTTGGACACGCGGATGTTGTCGCGGATGCTGGCCCGGAAGATGAACGGATCCTGCGGCACGACCCCGATGCGGCGGCGCAGGTCCGATCCGCGGCAGCGGCGGAGGTCGATGCCGTTGATCTCGATCGATCCGGTCATCGGATCGTAGAGGCGCAACAGCAACTGGATGATCGTGCTCTTACCCGCGCCGGACGGGCCGACCAGCGCGATTCGTTGCCCGGCGGGAATGACCACGTTGATGTCGCGCAAGGCGGGCTCCCGCACCGACTCGTACCGGAACGTCATGTCGCGGAACACGATGTCGCCGCCGGTGGGGGCTTCGGCCAAGGCCTCCGGTTCGGGGTCCGGCGTGGAACTGGCCGTCTTCAGCACATGGCCGATGCGCTCGAGCGAGGCCTGGGCGCCGCCGTAGAGGGTGATCGAGGTGAAGATGGCCGACAGCGGGCCGGTGACGCCGTTGAAAGCGTTGAGGTAGGCGGCGATGATGCCTTCGTCGGCATGGCCGGTCATATACCGCCAACCGGCCGTCACCAGCAGGATCGAATAGGCGATGTAGGTGACCGTCTCCTGCTTCATGTATTGGATGTGCGATTTGATGTCGCGTTCGTAGCTCTTCTTGCCGATGAGGGTGGCGTCGCGTTCGAACTCCTCGGCCACCCGCTCCTCCATCGCGTACATCTTCACCGCACGGTTGCCGCGCAGCAGGTCCGCGGTGTGGCCGGCCACGTCGCCCTCGGCGGCCTGGTAGTCGCGGTTGAGTTCGCGCACGCGCCGGCGCGCCTGTTTCATCACCACCACATTGCCAAAGGCGGTCAGGAACATCACCGCGGTCAGCACCGGATCCCACATGCCGAGCAGCAGCAGGGTCGAGATCAGGGTGAACACCGCGCCCGGCACGCTCATCGAGGTGTGCTGGTAAAACTGGATCACATTGGCCAGCGGCGAACCGAACAGGTAATTGAACAGTTCGCCCGAGGGATGCTGCCCGTGGAAGCGCAGGCAGAGGTGGTTCACATGGCGGAAGAAATAGCTGCGCATGGTGAAGACCACGCGTTCACGCACATGGGTGAAGAACCGGTAGCCGGTGTGCCACATCAGCATGCGGCCGAAGGTCGAGATGATAAAGTACACCGCAGCGAGCAGCAACAGCCGCACCATCTTTTCATCCCACGTCAACTCGGCCGGCTTCAGGATGTCGCTGATCAGCCACTTCGGGGTCAGGTTCTGGAAGGCGACGGCAAGGCCGTGCAGGCTGTTCAGCGCGATGGCCAGCAGGATGTAGGGCAGCCAGGGCCGGAGCAGCGGGTAGGCCAGCGTGCCGGCGGTGACGGTATCGGCGGCAGCGATCGATTTCTCGATGCGCGCCTCGGCGGAACGGACCCGTGGATGATCCCTCATGATAAATCCTGTTGGTGACGCACGTTCATGTGAAACGGCCGGTGTGAACAGTACCCGCCCATGTTGTAGTGCATCGTGCCGTGTGTGTATATCCACGAAATCGTGGCCTGGGTGGTATGGCGCAACAATGAGCCCTTACGGGCTCACTGCGAACACGGCGGTTGCCTCCATGCCAAGGGAGCCCGTGCCGCTTACGGAGCGGCTTCTACACCAACCTCCGAGGCGTCGTGGCGATTTGTTCAGGCGCGGGGCAGGTCGTGGCCGACCTTGGTGGGCAGTTCGGTCTTGCCCATCAGGTGCAGGTCCACACACCGGGCGGCCTCGCGGCCCTCGGAGATGGCCCAGACGATCAGCGACTGGCCGCGGCGTGCATCGCCAGCGGTGAACACGCCGGGCACGGTGGTCATGTAGTTCGCATCGGCCTTGATGTTCCCGGTCTTGTCGAGTTCGCAACCGAGCTGGGTGATGAAGTTGTCCGCTTCCGGGCCGACGAAGCCCATGGCGAGCAGCACTAGGTCGGCCTTCCAGAGCTTTTCGGTGCCGGGCACTTCCTCGAGCTTGGGCGGACCGCCGGCCGGATTCGGGGCGAAGCGGACCTCGACGGTCTTGAGCTGTTCGACCTTGCCGTTGCTGCCGGTGAACTCCTTGGTCAGCACGCTGAACACGCGTTCGCAACCTTCCTCGTGCGAGGTGCTGGTGCGCAGGCGCATCGGCCAATAAGGCCAGGGCTGGTTTTCCGGACGGTCCTTGGGCGGCATGGGCAGCAGTTCGAAGTTGGTCACCGAGGCGGCACCGTGGCGGCGGGAGGTGCCGATGCAGTCGCTGCCGGTGTCGCCGCCGCCGATCACGATCACGTGCTTACCGGTGGCCTTGATGCCTTCCAGTGTATCGCCGGCGTTGCGGCGGTTCTGCTGGGGCAAGAATTCCATGGCCAGGTGAATGCCCTTGAGGTCGCGGCCGGGGGCGTTCAGGTCGCGGCCCTTGGTCGAGCCGATGCAGATCACCACCGCGTCGAACTCCTTCTTGAGCTGGTCGGCCGGGATATCCTTGCCGATGGCGGTCTTCGTTTTGAAGGTAATGCCTTCCGCCTGCATGATCTCGAGGCGGCGGTCGATGACCGACTTCTCCATCTTGAAGTCCGGGATGCCGTAGCGGAGCAGGCCACCGATGCGGTCCTCGCGTTCAAACACGGTCACGGTATGGCCGGCGCGGTTGAGTTGCTGCGCGGCGGCGAGGCCGGCCGGGCCGGAACCGACCACGGCAACCTTCTTGCCGGTGCGGGTCTTCGGCGGTTCGGGTTTGATCCAGCCGTTGGCGAAGGCGTTCTCGACGATTTCCTTCTCGATCTGCTCGATGGTCACCGCCGGTTCGTTGATGCCGAGCACGCAGGCTTCCTCGCACGGGGCGGGACACAGGCGGCCGGTGAATTCCGGGAAATTGTTGGTGGCATGCAGGCGTTCGATGGCCTCCTGCCAGTTGCCGCGGTAGACGAGGTCGTTCCAGTCCGGGATGATGTTGCCCAGCGGGCAGCCGGTGTGGCAGAACGGGACGCCGCAGTCCATGCAGCGGCCGGCCTGGTCGCGCACCTTGTCCTTCGGGAACGGGATATAGAACTCCCGGTAGTCCTTGAGGCGGTCCTCCACCGGACGTTTCTTCGGCAACTCCCGCGTAAACTCTTTGAACCCTGTTATCTTGCCCATGGTTATTACCCTTATAAGAAATTCTTGAACCGCAGATTACGCAGAGGGAGCAGATGCGGAACGAACCACCCGTTTGATTTGTATCGTGGCATATTTAAAGTTGAGCAACAGGGCGAGCTGAAGTCGGGTTATGGCTAAATAACCGCTCATCTGAGCAAGGTGGTGCTCGTTAAAAGCACTGACGACTTTGGGGTCCACAATCACCAATTCATCCACAATCATGTCCGGTATCAATGTGCCAACTTCGATTTCCCTGAAGTACACCGGATGGTGCTTTTGTTGCTCAACCACATGGCCCCTTCGCCGGAGTTCAATGACCAGGGCGTTTTCGTAAATCTTTTCATCCAGTCCCGGCTTCAGTTCACCAAGCACATACATCGCGGCATTGATAATTTTTCCGCTCAACTCCTGATGCACGTATGTTTCCGACATTCTGCGTCCTCTGCGTCCTCTGCGCTCTCTGCGGTTAAATCGCCTACGCTTTCGCGGTTTCCAGTTCGCCGGCGGCGCTGCCGGCCTCGACGGCGATCTTTTCCTTGGCCAGCCGTTCGAGTGCTTTCTTGTAGTCGTGCGGCATGACCTTGACGAACTTCGGCAGGATCGTTTCCCACTGGTCGAGCACGCGTTGGGCCACCGTGCTTCCGGTGAAGTCCGCCTGGTGCTGGACCAGGTCCTTCAAGAGCTTGATGTCGGCGGCGGTTTCGACCTTCTCCAGGCCGACCAGTTCGTGGTTGCAGCGCGCGGTGGCGAAGTCGCCCTTCTCGTCGAGCACGAAGGCGATACCGCCGCTCATGCCCGCGGCGAAGTTGCGGCCGGTCGGGCCGAGCACGACGACCACGCCGCCGGTCATGTATTCGCAGCCGTGGTCGCCCACGCCTTCGACGACCGCCTTCACGCCGCTGTTGCGCACGGCGAAGCGTTCGCCGGCCAGGCCGCGGATGTAGGCATCGCCCTTGATCGCACCGTAGAAGGCCACGTTGCCGATCAGGATGTTCTCCTCGGGAATAAACGTCGCATTCGCCGGGGGCTTGATGACCAGGCGCGCGCCGGACAGCCCCTTGCCGAAGTAGTCGTTCGCGTCGCCGGTGACGTTGAAGGTGATGCCGTGGGCGCCGAACGCGCCGAAGCTCTGGCCGCCGGAACCGGTGGCGTTGATGGTGATCGTGCCGTCCGGCAGGCCACCTTCACCGTAGCGCTTCGAGACATGGTAGCTGAGCATCGTGCCGAAGGTGCGGTTGATATTGCGGACCGGGATGTCGATGACGACCTTCTCGCCGCGCTCCAGCGCCGGAGCGGCGCGTTTGATCAGCTCGTTGTCGAGGGCCTTGTCAATGCCGTGGTCCTGCTTCTGCGAGTTGTAGATGCCGACGGTCGCGGGCACCTGCGGCTTGTGCAGGATCATCGAGAAGTCGAGGCCCTGTGCCTTCCAGTGGTCCACCGCCTTGGCCACGTTCAGCCGGTCGACCTGGCCGACCATCTCGTTGATGGTGCGGAAGCCGAGGCTGGCCATGATCTTGCGGAGTTCCTCGGCGACGAAGCGGAAGTAGTTCACCACGTATTCCGGCTTGCCGGTGTACTTCTTGCGCAGTTCGGGGTCCTGGGTGGCGATGCCGACCGGGCAGGTGTTCAGGTGACAGACGCGCATCATGATGCAGCCGACCGTCACCAGCGGCGCGGTCGAGAAGCCGAACTCCTCGGCGCCGAGCAGGCAGGCGATGGCCACGTCGCGGCCGGTCAGCAGCTTGCCGTCGCACTCGACGACGATGCGGCTGCGCAGGTCGTTCAGCACGAGGGTCTGGTGGGTCTCGGCGAGGCCGAGCTCCCAGGGCAAACCGGCATGCTTCAGCGAGGTCTCTGGCGAGGCGCCGGTACCGCCGTCGTAACCGCTGATCAGCACCACGTCGGCCTTGCCCTTCGACACGCCGGCAGCGACGGTGCCCACGCCGATTTCCGACACGAGCTTCACGTTCACCCGCGCCTCCGGGTTTGCGTTCTTCAGGTCGTGGATCAGCTGGGCCAGGTCCTCGATCGAATAGATGTCGTGGTGCGGCGGGGGCGAAATAAGCTGCACGTACGGGGTCGAATGGCGGGTCTTGGCGATCGGCGGATACACCTTTTCGGCCGGGAGCTGGCCGCCTTCGCCGGGCTTCGCGCCCTGGGCCATCTTGATCTGCAGTTCGGAGG
>CALBHI010000151.1 GCA_937894535.1 uncultured Verrucomicrobiota bacterium | reverse complement strand
TGGCACCCGAAGCCGACCTTGATCCACACCGCGATGTTGGTGCCCGCGGCGAGGTTCGGGGCGGGGTGGAACTGCTTGGTCACCGGTTGGGCGCTGGCGGTGATGGTGTCGGCGGGGTCGTGGTAGACGAACTGCGCGGTATCGATGTTGCTGTTGCGCCCGGTGGCACCGTTGTTGACGGTGAAGTTGGTGGATACGCCGATGGTTGCGATGTAGGTTTCGGCGCCTGCCGAGCCGATTACATTGCGGGTGCCGGTATCGATGGCCGCGAATTTTTCCCGGAACTGCCGCTTCACGAAACGCCCCTGCTCGAAGCCGACAAAGAGATCGGTGCCCTGCAGCGGGTCGTTGATGCCGGGCGGATTGTCCCGCTTGAAGAAGGAGTCGCCCCCGTAACCGGCGATGCCCATCTGGGAATTGATGTCCACGCCGCCGTTCAACTTGAACATGACATTAATCGCCGACCCGTCGGTGCGCGCGACAAAACGCAGGTTGGTGGCGCTGGTGACCCGCGGCACCGACCAGGTGTAGGAGAAGTCGGTGGTGTTCGCGTCGGCCACGCCGTACGGATTGAAGGCCGGATCGCCATCGGGGCCGTCCTTGCGCACATAGGACATGGTGCCAACGGGCTGACCGTTCTGCTGAATGGAGATCGGGCGGCCGCCGAAGCCGGCCCACAGGTCGCTGGCCTCCGGGCTGCGCCACGAGAAGGCGAAGTAGCCGCCAGGCGGGATGATGGTCTTCACTTTGCCGTCGCCGGCCACGGTGGTGTAGAAGTTGCCGCCGCCGGTGCTGTACTGCCAGAGGCGCGATCCCGGGGAGAAGTGGGTGGAGATCTCGCGGTATTGGCCGGAGGCGAAGTTGTCGTTCATCATGAACAGCAGGACCACGCCGTCACTGTCGGTCATCGCGCCGTTCTGGCGTTTGTCCACGCGTTCGTAGGCGACGACATCGTTATCGGCCCAGCGCGGGACCTGGTCGCCGCGGGCGAAATGTTCGTTGATGTACACACCGTTGGGCAGGCGGCTGTCGTTGAACTGGCCGAGGAACCGGGTGTTGGCGTGGCGTGGGAAGGCGCCGCCGCTGGCCCCGAGCGTGCCGGCCTTGTAGTTGCCGTCGGTGTAGATGTTCGGATAGCCGATGCGGGTCAGATAAAAGATGTGCTGGAGTTCGCGCGCAGCCGAGAAATCGCTGTCATGGCTGTTGGCGAATTGCACGCCGCCCCCGAAACTGCTGCCGCCATTGACCTGGTCAAGACCGGAGAGATCACCCCAGGGCTGGCCGAGGATGCCATTCAACCGGTCGCGCAGGGGCGCATCTTTCAGCCGCATCCCGGCATCGATGTAGCCACTGAAGGGGGGCGGCGTGCCGAGGTGTTCGCCAAAGATGAAGGCATCGTCGCGGGCCTGGGCGGTATTGAAGAAGGAGTCGCGGTGGTTGTTCCAGTCGCTGAAACCACGGGTGAGGTTGTACTGAACCTGAGCGCCACCGGTATACCCATCGCCGCTGTAATCCTTGTCGCCACCGAACTGCTTGCCGAAGAAGTAGTCGGGGACATGTTTCACCGCATCAAGCCGCAAGCCATCGGCGGCGGTGCGGTCCATCAACCAGCGGGCCGCACGGATCAGCAGGGCATTCACGTCCTCGGGAATGGGATTGCCCATGTTGTAACGGCCATCGCCAAATCCGCGTGCGGCGGTTTGCCAGCCGACGCGGTTCGGATCCAGACCGGTGTCGGTGAACGGCTCGCTGATCTCCCCGACGTCGTGCTGGCCGTTGCCGTTGGTGTCGAGCCAGTCAAATCGACCATTGCCCGCGCCAACGAAGTTGGTTCCATAGCCGGTATCCTGGAATGGTTCCTTGTTCGCAAAGGTGTACACGTTAAAGGACCCGCCGGGATTGGACACGCTGAACGGCAGGTCGAGGTCGAGGTAATACTCGGGATTGTTCGGCTGGCGGATGAACACGATCTTCGGATGGTCATCGCCCTCGTTCGGGCCGAAGTTGGTGTTCGGGTTTTCGTGGGCGATGTCGATCAGGTCCGACAGGCCGAGGTTCTGCACCTGCCAGGCATCGTTCCAATCGCGCGTGTTGTCCCACTTGCGGTAGAACCCATCCTCGGTCACGCGAAGATGGAAGTCCTCCGGCACCAGGCCGGGATAGATATCGATCGGCGTCGTTTCATTGAACCCCGGGATGTCGAACGCCCGGTGGTTCATGATGTTGTCCCAGTAGATTTTGATGCCAAACCGATGGGCGATTTCCACCATGTGCTGCAAATCGCTTTCGGTGCCGTAGCGGGTGCTGATGGTATTGCGCTGGTCTTTGCCGCCGAGATCAAACGGATCCCACAGATCGTACCCGACGGAGAGTCCGCCACTGGCTTTGGTCGGTGGCGGCAACCACAGGGACCCGTAACCTACTTCGGCCAATTCGGGCATTTTTTCCGCCAACTCCCGCCACGACAGGTTGAAGTATTGGAGCATGACTTCGCCACGCACCGGCATGGCCTGCACAACGACCCCAACCGACACCAGCACAAGAAAACGTTTTAATCTCATGGCCACCCTCATCACGCTCAACGACACAATAGACCCGCGAGAACCCGCGGCAGGAACAAACACCCTGAAGAAATCCTACCCCGGTTCTAACCGCGCGTTAACAGACTAACCCAGCTTTGGGTGACCCTCAACCGGGATCGGTTTTTTCGTGGACGATTTGTCCCGGGTTTGGCTACCGTGCGACGAAGGAATCACGCCATGGACCATGTCTTCAGCATCGACCACCCGCTCGTTCGCCACCACCTCAAGCAGTTGCGCGACAAAGATACCCAACCGCAGGATTTCCGGCGCCTGGTCCACCGCTTGTCGATCCTGCTCACCTACGAGGCGACCAAGGATCTCGCCCTGAAAACCGCTTCAATCACAACACCGCTGTGTGAAACGACCGGCGAAACCCTGAGTCAGCGGATCGGCCTGATTCCCATCCTGCGCGCCGGCCTCGGCATGGTGGACCCGGTACTGAACCTGATTCCCGAGGCCGAGGTCTGGCATCTGGGTTTCTACCGCGATGAACAAACCCTGAAACCGGTGGAGTACTACAAGAAACTCCCGCCCGGCAACGCGGTGGACGTGGCCCTGATCCTCGATCCGATGCTGGCCACCGGCGGCTCGGCCATCGCCGCGCTGGAGGCGATCAAGGATTGGGGCTGCAAGGAGATCAAACTCCTCTCCATGATCGCCGCCCCCGAGGGCCTGCGGGTGGTACACCAGCATTTCCCCGACACCAAGATCTATGTCTGTGCGGTGGACAGCCACCTCAATGAACACGGCTATATCGTGCCCGGCCTCGGCGATGCCGGCGACCGGATCTTCAACGCCTGCGCGGTATGAGGAGACCGGGTGTTCAGTGTTCAGTGTTCAGTGTTCAGTGTTCAGTGAAAAAGATAACCGTCCTTGAACGTTGGGTGTTGGAAGTTGAATGTTGAACGATGCCTCCTGGTCCTCTTCGACATCGACGGCACCCTGCTCGACCTGCACGGTGCCGGACGCAAGGCGTTCGCCCTCGCGCTGGAGGAGGCGTTCGGGTGGAAGGACGAAATCCAGTACATCCAGTTTGCCGGAGCGACCGACCTCGATGTGCTCGACCAGGTGTTCCGCCGCCACGGCCGCGTCCTGACCCGCGCCGATGCCGACCACTTCTTTTCCATCATGCCGGACAAACTCCACGAAACCTCTGCGGATGCCGAGGTGACGATCTACCCGGGTGCGGTGGAACTCGTGGCCGCCTTGTCGAAGCATCCGGAAATCACCATTGGCCTGGTCACTGGCAACATCGAGGCCTGCGCGCGTATCAAGCTGGAAAAGGCCGGTCTGCACGGACATTTCACGCTCGGCGCGTTTGGCCACGAGCACGGTGACCGGCGGGAGATCGCCCGCATGGCAAAGGAGCGCGCCCACGCAAGCCTCCTGCCGGGAACGTCCTTTTCTCGCACGTTCCTGATCGGCGACACGCCTTCCGACATCACCGCCGCCCACCACATCGGCGCCACCTCGATCGCCGTGACCACCGGCGCCTACCAGCGCCCGCAACTCGAAGCCGCCGGAGCCCACCACGTGCTGGACTCGCTGGAGCGTGGCTTGTCCCTGATCGTTGGTCGCGCATGATGCAACCCGCCGGCAAGAAATGGCTGCTGGCCGCTACCGCCATGCTGGCCATGTTCGTCGCTGGCGAAGTCGCGGTTCGCCTGATCCACCCTGCGCAACATGTCACCGGAACCCTGCCCGTGCACCCGGAACAGGGCCTCGTGTACCGCGAAACCCCGTCCGGCCGCCGCCTGCAGCCGAACCTCGACGTCACGATCGAGCACCATGCGTTGAACGGGCGAACCATCCGGTTGCGCACCAACCGGCAGGGTTTCCGGGGTCCTGACATCGGGGACAAGCAGGGCACCCGTATTCTTTTCCTCGGCGACTCCATCACGTTCGCCGACTACCTGCCGGAGCAGGAAACCTTCGTGCGCCGGATCGAGTCGATGGCGCGGCAGGACGGCCGAGGCTGGGAGACGATCAACGCCGGCGTGGGCGCGATCGACACCCGGACCGAACTGGCCATCCTGATGGAGCAGGGCCTTTTGCTCAAACCGGACATGGTGGTGCTGTGTCACTACCTCAACGACTTCCTCCCCTCGCCCGCATTGTTGCCCGGGGATGTTCCGGCATTTGCACGTCGCAGCCACTTGGCAACCCGGCTATGGCTGGCCACCACCGCCAGCCGCCGCATCCGTGAACAGGCGCAACGGATGGCCGCCGCCGAAACGGATTTCCGCGTGGCGTTGGCGCGCGACTACACGATGAAGGGAAGCACTATTCCGCCGATTGCGACGGAGGCCCTGAGGTGGTTCGGCGACTGGGGCGGCGCGTGGAGTCCGCAGGCTTGGGAACTGACACGCCCGCAGATCGAACTGTTCGCGAACCTCGCCCGGAAACATGGATTCACCCCGCGCGTCGTTTCGTTTCCCTCCGCGCCGCAGGTGTACCTCGACCCGCCCGACGACTACCCGCAACAACAATTGGCGACCATCTGCCGGAACCTTGATATTCCGATGCTCGACCTGTTGCCCGTGCTGCGGGCCGAAGCGCGCCGTGGCACAAGGTTGTTCTACGATCAGTGCCACCACACGCCGGAGGGCAGCCAGGTGGTGGCCGGGGCCATCTACACTTTCCTTACGGCGCGAGATTGACGCGGGCGCGGTAGATGCGGAACGCCGTCGTAGTGTCGGACACCACATAGGACGCACCGTTTCCGGCAATATTCGTGGAAACCGGAATCCAGCCGCCTCCATCCTGCAGATCTCCGGAGCCATCCACGTGATAGAGGCGACCGGTCACGGTCGGGATGTACACGAGCGCGGAAACGGGATCGGACAGGTGATCGATGATACGGAACAGCGAGTCACGATCGTTCGGATCCGTGCCGGCGATATATTCGTCGAAGTTGGACTGGTGATCGACATCAGGATCGCTCTCGTCGCCCGGATACAGGTACACCGAATCCCAGTGCGACAACTTCCATGCGTCCGGCACGTAGGGCGGAACCGGCGCAGTGGCCAGCGACTGCAGCACCAACGCGACGTCGTTGGAACGCTGGTCGCCGCCCGAAACATGCGCATAATCGATGAGAAACACTTCGCCGTTGGATCCCGCGACCTGGTTACCCACCGCGTTGGCGAACACCCCTTTCACCGCGCTGGTGCTGTAGTTCTCGATAATTACAAACGTCGCCCCTATCGCGGTGGCGGCCAACGGCTTGTCCACGCGGACCAACAACGTGCCGCCACCCAAACCATCGACATCGAGATCAATGCCGCCAAACGCCGCCAACTGGTCATGCCCGTCCGGAACGCCCGGCCCCGCCATGCCATGGATCTTGATGCGCAACTCCGCCGGCGTATGCATATGATACGCGCCGCCGGCCGCAAAATTGGTCTCCAGCACCATCAGCGCCGTTCCCGGCCCGATGTCCAACCGGCCGCCGCGGTGATGCAGGTTGCCGGCGAAGACCCTCGCATTGCCCAGCGTTCCGCTGATGAAGGCAAACTGGTTCGACGCCGGGTCACTACCCGACAAGATCACTTCCCCGCGGTTCACGTCAAGCACCGCGCCATCGAGCACCACCGCGCCGTTGGACGTCACGCCATCCATACCGACCACCACGGAGCCGTCCCGCGTATACATCGTACCGCCGGTCAGGTTGAACGTGCCCGCCCCGCCAACCGCCCTTGCCGCAACTACATTCCCGGTGCGCACGCCGACCACACCGCCGCTGAGATTGAACGTGCCGCGGCCTCCGCTGATCGCACCCGCACTCACATCGCCACCGACAACGAGGACCGTGCCTCCGCCGATGTTGAAGGTGCCCGCGCCACCGGGCTCGCTGCCCGTCTGCATGCCTTCGGCAATCTGTACGGTGCCACCGGAAATGTTGAACGTGCCCGCGCCGGACTTCCCGACCCGCATGCCGCTGTTCGGAACGTTGAAGGTGCCGCCGGAAATATTGAACGTGCCATGCCCGATGCCGTCGACGCCGACCTCGACGCCGTCCGCCACCTGGACCGTCCCGCCTGACATATTGAACGTGCCCGCGCCACCCCGGCCCACCTGCATTCCCCCGCCATCAATCAGGAACGTGCCCGAACCGATGCCCGCATAACCGGTCGATCCGGTGGCGCTTCCCACCGCAAGCCCACCGCTCATGATCCCATACGTTCCGCCGCTTATGTTGAAGGTGCCCGCTCCGCCCGGACCCGACCCCACCTCGACCCCGCTCGCCACTTGCACAGTGCCACCATCGATGTTGAAGGTGCCCGCTCCACCCTTACCCACCTGCACGCCACCGGCCGCAATGTTGAACGTTCCGGATCCGATACCCGCGGAACCCGAAGATCCGGTATCGACCCCGAGCACCAGTCCACCACTCTGGATGCCATAGGTGCCCCCGACCATGTTGAAGGTGCCGGCGCCGCCCGGCTCGGTGCCCACCGCAACGCCGTCCTGAACCAGGTAGGTTCCTCCCGAAAGGTTGAACGTGCCCGCGCCTGCGCGGCCAATCCGCGTTCCGCCGAACGGTATGTCGAGTGTCCCG
>CALBHI010000150.1 GCA_937894535.1 uncultured Verrucomicrobiota bacterium | reverse complement strand
GGTGCTGAGGACGTTGTTGGCGCCGTAGGCGAGGGTGCCGCCGCTGGCGCCGCCCGCGGTGCCGATGTTGGTGGCGCCGGTGTAGGTGTTGGCCCCCGAGAGGGTCCAGGTGCCTGAACCGGTCTTCGTGATGCTTCCGCCCGTGCCGCTCATGACCTCGGAGATGACATTTGTCGTGCTCGAGCCGGTCAGGATCAGATTGTAGCTGTTGAGGTAGAGCCCGGCCATCGTGGCATCGAACACGAGCGACCCGGTCTCACCGTTGAAGGTGCTGTTGGCGCCCAAGCTGATGCGCAGGCGTAAGCCGGTGAAGGTTTGCGTGCTGGACGAGTTGTTGACGATCCCGGAGGCGCCGAGAGTCAGTACCCGTGTGCTGGTTCCGCTGCCGGTGAAAACCCAAGCACCGGTACCCGACGTGAATTCCAAACCGGCAATCGAGCGGCTGGCGGTCAGGTTGGGATTGGCGACAACCGACGCGGCCTGGAACGAACCGATGTCCGAGGTGGTGTTGTTGGCCGGCGCGGTGTTGCCCACCCAATTCGTGCCGGTGCTGAAGGTGGTGCCGGTGTTGCGCCATACGATCGTGGCCGCACCAACCCGGCTGGGGGCGGCGATCGCCGCCATGAGCGTAAACGCCACCGCCCAACGAAAGAACCTTCCGAGGTGCCCGTGTGGCAGCGGTGGTGTCGGGCGGCGGTTCATGGCGTGGATGGAAGCTCGATGTGGGGGGTCGGACTTTACCTGCCGGTCAGGTATGGTGAAGTTAACCTCGATTGACTCCCGGTTTCCACCTTAAAAATTCGGCGTCAATGGGTGTTTAGCCCCAGAGTGGAGCACCGATCGGCTTGTGAATCGACTTTTATAATGCCGAAGCATTGAGATGCAGTGCCTTATCGCTTGGGTCGCGGCGTTTGTGATGGTCAGCGTATGGGCAATTTTACTTAGCGATGGGTGGAAATACCCAAAATTTTTCGTGGATTTATTACACGATGATCGTCCATCATCTTATGTCCGTTTAGGCCTGCTTTGGTAGGGTTAATCACCCAAATCCTCGGTATTCGGAATTCCTCACCTCCCCTTGATTAAACCACACCTGTCGTTGGCTGCGACTACCTTCCTCCGATGAAAAAATTTCTGCGCCGTTTCGTGTTCGTTCTGGGTGCGTTGGTTCTCTGCGCCGGTGTCGCCCGCGCCATCCCCTCACCGGGCGTCCAATACAATCCCAAGGTCAAGGGGGTGCAGGGCAACCAGCCACTTAATGAGAGTTACCCGATCACGATCACCACCCCCAATTCCGTGGCAGCGGGTTCCAATCTCACCATCGGTTTCAACATCACGTTACTTTCCAAGCCGGCCGCGATCACGGAGGCGACGGCACTTTCCTTCATATCGCTCGCCCCATCGACGATGAGTGTCACGGGTCCGAACCAGACGAAGGTCGTGACGGTGACCGTGGCAGTGCCGGAGGGAAGTTTTGCCGGCGATTATTCC
>CALBHI010000149.1 GCA_937894535.1 uncultured Verrucomicrobiota bacterium | reverse complement strand
TGTCCGGTTACCGTTGCTCGGCGATGCCGGTGTTCCACTGGCACGGGGAGACGTTTGATCTTCCGCCGGGTGCGGTACACCTCGCGCGCAGCGCCGGATGCGACCATCAGGCGTTTGCCTTGCCGGGCCGGATCGTCGGGTTGCAATACCATCTCGAAACGACCCCGGCGAGCGCGGCCGAATTGATCCACCATGCTGGCCACGAGATGACAACGTCACGGTTTGTCCAGGATGCGGCATCCCTGGCCGCAACGCCCGGGGAGCGGTACGAAGCGCTCGCGGCCGAATGCTCGCGGTTGCTCACCTACCTGCTTGGGCCAGACCAGGCCGGAGCCAGCACGGATCCCACCTGCTGATTTCCGGCCGACACCAGCCTCGTGCATTGCTTTTTCCCGGGTTATTCGCCATGGTTAAAGCGCATGACAAGTGGTCTAAAAATAGCGTTGGGATCGGCCGTGCTGCTGACAGCCTTGTGGTGGTTGGCCCCGGCGAAGACACGTGCGGTGGACGACGAGGCCATCGTCATCCGCTACATGGCACCGGAAGGACCGATCCGCGACGCCATGGAGGATGCGGTCCGCGAATTCGAGCATATCTACCGCGAGCGGCATCGCCTCGATCCCAGCCAACCCCTCTACCGTGTCGTGGCCGGGCAACATGCATCGCGCGACCAGGTGGAAGACCCGACCCGTTTCCTGCTCAGCCTGGCCGGTGGCGACCCGCCGGACGTCATTTTCTTTGACCGTTTCGCGATCAGTGAATGGGCGTCGCGCGGGGCGTTCACGCCGTTGGACAGCCACCTCGCCGCCGACCAGCAGGCTTGGGAGGCCTGGGAAGCGGCGGGTCGTCCGAAGGAACCAACCCGACTGCCCTGGCCCGGCGCGCTGGCCGAACCACCCCGGGCCGAAGGTGCCTGGCCCCTCGCGGATGTCGGTCCGATTGCCCCCGCGCACTTTTTCCCCGGAGCCTGGGATGAAATTGTTTACCGCAACCCACTGACCGGCGAGGCGCATCCGTTCGGGATACCCAACAACGCCGACAACCGGGTCCTGCTCTACAACAAAGACATGCTGGTCCGTCACGGATTTGTCGACGAACAGGGCGAGGCACGCCCGCCGCGCACCTGGGAGGAACTGGAGGACATGGCCTTCGCCATGACCGAGACCGATGCCGCCGGGAACCTCAAGCGGGTCGGCTTCATCCCCAATTACGGCAATACCTTCCTGTACATGTACGGCTGGATGGCCGGTGGCGAATTCATGAGCAAGGATGGCCTGACGGTCACGCTTGATGACCCGAATATCCTGTACGCCCTCGACTATGTCACCCGTCTCTACGACAAGCTGGGCGGGGCTCAGAAGGTCGATGCCTTCCAGAGCACCTTCCAGCGCGACGCCCTGGATCCGTTCATCATGGGCAAGGTGGCCATGAAAATTGATGGCGTGTGGGTCATGTCGTCGCTCGCTCGCTACGGCCGCGACCTGAATGTCGGCGCGGCGCCACCGCCCCTGCCCAAGGCCGAGCTCGAAAAGGGTCGCCACCCGATCAGTTGGATCGGGGGCTGGGCCTATGCCATCCCCTCCACGGCCCAGGAAAAAGGCGCGGCCTGGGAACTGATCCGGTTCCTGAGCAGCCGACGAGCCATCGAAATCATGACCCGCTCGGAACATTACACCTACCTCGCCCAGGGCCGGCCTTTCGTGCCCCGGCAGGTTTCCAACCGGGAACACAACGACTGGCTCTACGAGGAATTCATCGCGGCCAACCCGGCGCTGGAGCAGAAATTCAAGGATGTCATGGCGGTGTTCAACGACATGCTGGAACATTCACGCTGCCGTCCGGTCACGCCGGTGGGACAAAAGCTGTGGAATGCCCAGCGGTCGGCCATGGACGATGCCATCAACCACGAGCGCACCCCGGCCGATGCGCTGGCCTACCACACCAGCATGGTCCAGCGGCACCTCGACATGGTGCTGTATCCGGCGGAGGGGCGGCCGATCCGCGACTGGACCTGGTTCTTCTGGTTGTATGCGGCGATCCTGGTCGCGACCATCACCTGGATCTACCGCCGTGACAGCCGGATGACCGCGGGTGGCCGTGGATCGTCGCTGGCCTCTTTCTTTACCGGAGAGAAGGCCGCGGCATCGGTCATCGAGGGCAGCAAGGGTTCCTACTTCCGTGCCCAGTGGAAGGAAGGGGTGATCTGCGCCCTGCCCTGGATCATTGGCTTCATCGTCTTCACCGGCGGTCCGATGTTGTTCTCGATTGTCATCAGCTTCTGCCGGTACGACATCCTGAACCCGGCGGTGTTTACCGGGTTCGACAACTACACCTTCATGTTCACCCAGGACGACCTGTTCTGGAAATCGCTCGGCAATACCGTGTTCATGGTCATCGGGATTCCACTCGGCATGGTGGTCGGACTCGGCATGGCCATCCTGCTGACCCAGAAGGTCCGCGGCATCGCGGTGTGGCGTACCCTGTTCTACTTGCCGAGCATCGTGCCGATGGTCGCGGCGAGCATCCTCTGGATCTGGATCTTCAACCCGCAGAGCGGACTCCTGAATGGGTTGCTGGCCAGCATCGGCATTACCGGGCCGGAATGGCTACAGGACAAGGACACCAGCAAGTGGGCGTTGATTCTGATGGGCCTGTGGACGGCGGGCGGCGGCATGATCATCTGGATCGCCGGGTTGAAGGGGATCAGCGATTCCTACTACGAAGCGGCGGCCATCGACGGCGCGAACACCTGGCAACAGTTCCGGTACATCACCATCCCGATGCTCACGCCCTACATTTTCTTCAACCTGATCATGGGATTGATCGGGACCTTTCAGATCTTCACCCAGGCCTTCATCATGACCGCGGGCGGGCCGGTGAACTCGACGCTCTTTTATGCCTACTACCTGTTTAACAATGCGTTTCGCTACCTGAACATGGGCTATGCGGCGGCGATGGCCTGGTTTCTGTTTATCATCGTCTTGTTGCTCACGGCCTTCCAGATGCGGTTGTCCAAGCGCTGGGTCCACTACGAGGATGAGGGCTGATCATGGCATTGCGTCCCCTGGAAGACATGACCCCGCCGATCAAGCGGGAGACCGAGGTGCCGGTGGCCCGCCGCAGTGCATCCATCGCCCGTTGGTTGGTCATCTACGGCTTGCTCCTCGGCGGCGCGGCCGTGTTCGCCATTCCCTTCGTCTGGATGATCGGGACCAGCCTGAAGGTGGACCGCGAGATGTTCGGCGAAGGCATCACCCTGTTGCCGAAACGGCCGGTACCCGCCCAGCAATCGCCGTACCTCGACGCCGCCTATTTCCCGGCTCCCCGCAGCGAACAAGCCGCACGCATCCAGCCCTGGCTGGTGAGCCACCTCGCCAGCCTGCCGGCGGAAGCGGATGGAACGGGAGTGACTCCGGAGCAACGGGCCGCAGCCCTGTTTCCCGGCATCTACCGGCGGCTCAACGACACGGTTCCGGCCGATGTCTGGTCCCTGCCCGAGGAGGCGTTGGCCGAGGCCCTCGCCGCGCGGGTGGATACCGGCATGGTGGCCGGGGTATACCGTGCGATCTACCGTCCGCTGGAGTTCAGTTCCCTGCGGGTGCGCAGCCTCGACCTGCAGGAACAGGAGTTGAGCACCGGACGGCCGATCTCATCCCTGTGGACCCTCTCCCGGGACGCCCCGGCATCGTGGCAGGACGTTACCCGTTCGACCGGTCCCGCCGGTGTGCTGGCGTATGATTTCCGCGGCCGTAGAGGCACCGTCTTTACCATGACCGCCGACCTCACCCTCCCCTTCAAGGCCGAACGGCTTCACCGCATCCAGGTCTCCATCCTGCCCGACGACTCCTGGCACCGCATTGATTTCGCATTCGAACGAAACGGCATCCGCTACGAAGCCACCCGACCGGTGTTTCTCGGTGACAACCAGGCCCTGGTGGCGACGCTTCAGGAGTATGGTCCGGAGGATGAAAGCCACTCCGGCAAGATTCGCCTGTGGTACGCCTGCCGGGAAACCGATCGCGGGCCGCAGTACGAATCGCGGCCGGACCAGGTCCGGGTCATCGCCACCGTGTCGCAGGCCTCGCAAGTGGATGCGTGGTGGGCCAAGGCCTACCGGAATTACCGGGGGGCGCTGAATTACATTCCCTTCGGCCGGTACGTTGCGACCAGCGCGTTCCTGGTGATTCTCAACATCATCGGCACGATCTTCTCCTGCTCGCTGGTCGCCTTTGCCTTCGCGCGGTTGCAGTGGCCGGGTCGCCAGTTTTCCTTTGCCCTGATGATGGCGACGATGATGATCCCGCCGCAGGTCACGATGATCCCCTATTTCCTCATCATCAAACACCTGGGCTGGTACAACACGCTCAACCCGCTCTGGGTGATCAGTTTCTTCGGAAACGCCTTCAACATCTTCCTGCTTCGGCAGTTCATGAAGGGCATACCGCGCGATCTGGAGGATGCCGCACGCATCGACGGATGCAACTTCCTGCAGGTGTACTGGCATGTCATCATGCCGTTGATCAAGCCGACGCTCGCCTGCATCGGCATTTTCACCTTCATGGGCGTCTGGAACGACTTCATGGGTCCGCTGATCTACTTGAGCGAACAGCCTCTGTATCCGTTGTCGCTCGGCCTGTATGCCCTGAATGTGCAGGAAGGCGGCAACTACGGCATGATGATGGCGGGCTCCTTCCTGATGACGTTGCCGGTGGTCATCATCTTCTTCTTCGCCCAGAAGTATTTCATCCAGGGCGTGACCCTCACCGGCATGAAGGGATGATCCGAACGGGATAACCGACCATGCTGGCCCTCTACCGAGAATACAACGTTGGACACTACCGCTTCCCGGAGCACCTCCGCGTCGCGCTGATCATGGCCATGGTCGCACCGGGCTGTGCCCTGCTCTTCTATGCCCTGATCGGGTGGTGGAATCCATGGCTCTGGGCGAGTTGCGGCGTCGGGTTGTCGCTCTTCCTGACCCTGCACAGCGTGGTTGCGCTTCACCGCAAACCGCCGGGCATCACGGCGGTGTCGCAGCGTTGGGTGGATCGGTCGGCTGATTGGTTTCCCTTTTTCTTCATCGCCATCCAGAGCATCATTGCCGCCCTGATCGTGATGTTCCTCTGGTTCAGCATCACCGCGCTTGCGCTGGACGTGCCCTTTTACACCCACCTGGTCATGACCGTGTTATGCATCATGATCCCGCTGCGCCGTCTGGTGTGGGCCATGCTGGAGAAACCCGGCGAGGGAACGGTGTATGTGGTCAACGAAGTCATCCGCGCCATCTGGCACATCCTGCTTTCCGTCTTTATCGCCCAGGTGATCCTCGCTGTCACCATGGTGGATCCGACCGGGGCGAAAGCCGATTCACTGGCCTGGAAGACCATCGTCTGGGTGCCGGCCCTTCTGTACAGCCTGTTCATGATCGGCGTCGCCGCCGAGCACATCATTCACCGCAAGCGGCCCTGGGCGGCGCGCCAACCTGCGCCAAAGGTCGTTGATGTTCCGCTGGACCGGTTCTAGAGTGTGCCATGCGAAGCTCCCTGTTCAAACACATCTGGCTGATCCAGCCTCACGATCCGCCGCCCTCCGCGATCATCGTGGACGCAGCGGGCGGCGCGACGGTCCGGTTTGTGCCGACCTGGAACCTGGTGTGCCTGCAATCGTTTCTTCTGGAGCGGACCGGACACACGTGCAGCATCATCGACACGCGGCTGAACGACCAGCTTGCGGATGCCTTGGAGCCCCTGCGCCGGCCCCCTGATGCGAAAGCGGAATCGGTGACGGTGATCTACGCCGAAACCACCGCGCTTGGTCATGTGGGCGCGATTACCCGCTACATCCATACCCACCATCCGGAGTTGACCATCATCGTGTGTGGCCCGTTCGCCGACTCGTTTCCGGAACTGGTCCGGTTGATCCCCCACGTGCAGTACGGATTGCGCGGCGACGCGGAAGCCATTCTCCGCAACCTGCTCGATTTCCAATCCATTCCCCATCGGCTTAAATTGGTACCCGGACTGATCACCCCCCAAGAACCGGACAAATCGCCCTACTGGCTTGAGCGCCTGCAGTCCTTGAGCCTGCCGGAATGGTATCGGGTCGATTGGTCTGCCTATGCCAGCCATGATGTACACCGGGCCTTGCGGGCCGAGGTGCGGTTGTCCCGCGGCATGGCCCCGGGTCCGGCCAGCTTGCCCTACGGAAAACCGGATGAACCGCTGCGGGTGTGGTCATTGGCCGCGATGGCCCAGGCATTCCAGAAGTGCGCCGGCCAGGGCATTTCGGAAATCTACCTGGCCGATCCGCCGTCCTTCTGGTCGGACGACCAACTGAAGGATTGGTGCCGCCAGCTGATCCTTTGCCGGAACACCCAACCCTGGGCCATCCAGCTCTTTCCCCGGGTGCTGGACGCCGAGATTATCAGTGCCCTCGGTGAAAACGCCTGCCACCGGGTCGAGTTCATCATGCCGAGCTGCGATCCGGACATCGCCGCCCGGTACGGCGTTGAGATCACGGTGGAGGCCTTGGGCAACTTGATCGCGGCGTTGGCCAAGAACAACGTTCAGGCCCAGGTCATCTATTGGTTGCAGGGGCCTGATGAGCGGGCCGAGGGCGAGGCGGAACGCATCTACCGCCACTTGGTCAGCCTCGGCTTTCCCAAATTCGCGCTGCACCCCTTTCCGCTGCACCACGACGCGCTGCTTTACCGTGAGCGCGCGGGTCGGGACACCGGAACCCCGGATGTGATGAAGTGGGTCGAGTGGGCGCAGCATCCGGACATGCCGAATCCGCCGGTGGCCATGTGGGATGGCGCACAAGGTCAAGCCCGTTGCCGGGTCACCAGCATGGCGATCCAGCGCAAGATCACCCGGAATCCCCGCCGCCGGATTTCCCGGTTCCTCCGGAGCATCCACCTCTACGGAAGCATCAAACACTTCGAGCAGCGGATCGCCGACTGGTTCACCGCGCGGGCGAAACCCCCGGTGATGCGGCCCTGATCAACGGCGATCGACCTTGATGTCCATCATACTGATGACCATCGCATTCATGATGGTCTGCATGCCCATGATCAGCACCAGCATGGCACCCGCACCCAGACGGATCTTGGAGAGTTCGCCATAACCGGTCATGACCCAGCGCACGATGATGCCGCCCAGGATTCCGATACCGGCCAGCATCAGGAGCGCCCCGATGATCAGCCACAGCTCCAGCACAAACGATTTATCGCCCCGCTTGCGCTGCAGCTCCTCCGGCAGGTAACCGGCAAAGCGAACGTAGTACTCCTCCATCCGGTCGAACCAAAGCGCCTGATATCCCATGATGACCAAGGGAATGGAATAGAACAGATAGTGAAAGTCCACCAGCCGCCCTCCGACGGTCAGTGGGCCGGACAATACCGGCGCGGTAATCAGCAAGCCGAGTCCGAGCATCAGCCAACCGGGAATGGTGAAGATGACGTGGGGCGCGAAGAGCAGGATAAACCGGAGATGCCGCCAGCCATCCCGCCAGGTGCGCAAATGCGGCGGTTTGTTGCGCGTGTCCACATGCAGGGAGCAAGGGCGCTCGGTCACCTTCAGGTTGTACAAGCCGGCCTTGATGATCATTTCCGACGCGAATTCCATGCCACCCGAGACCAGGGCCAACCGGTCGAAGGCCGCCCGGGTGATCGCACGCATGCCGCAGTTGCAATCGGTGATGCGCAACCGGAAAAACAGGTTGATCAGGAAACTCAACACCGGGGTGCCCAGCCAGCGGTGCAGGAACGGCATCGCCCCCTTGTGCACGGTGCCGGCCAACCGGCTGCCCATGACAAGATCGGCACCCGCCTTCAGATCATCCAGGAACGCCACCGCCTCCCGGAAGTCGTAAGTGGCATCGGCATCACCCATGACCAGGTACCGGCCACGGGCCTGCTTGAAGCCATGCAACAAGGCATATCCGTAGCCCTTTTTCTGGGCATGCACCACCCGGGCACCGGCCTCGGTGGCCAACGCCACGGTCCGGTCGGTGGAACCATTGTCCGAAACAACTACTTCCCCGGTCAGGCCGGACAAGGCGATTGCTTCGCGGGCGAGTCCGATGGCCTTGACAATGGTACGCTCCTCATCCAACGCCGGAATGACAATGGAGAGATCGATCGACGGAGTTTCGTTCATGGGCGGCACTATGCCAAGGATTCGGACAGGGATCAAACCCGTATGCGCAGCACCAGTTTGCCTGCCGTACGGCCGGATTCGATGCGCCGGTGTGCTTCCGCCGCATGCTCGAGCGGCAGAACATCCGCCAACCGAACCGTAACCTGCCCGTCATCGATCCACCGGGCCAAGCGGCTCAACTCATCCTGGTTCGGTGCGACAAACACATAACGGGGATGCAAACCGCGGGCGAAGATGGCGGCCTCATCGGAAAAGGCCAGGATGGATACCAGGGTTCCACCTGGACGCAGAACGTCGGCGCTGTTCACCTGCACATCACCACCCACGGTATCGTAAGCCAGGTCGATTCCATCCGGGTAGAGCGACCGCACGGCTTCCCGGAAATCCGTCGCCGTGTAATCCACCACATGGTCGGCTCCCAGCTTCCGCATGGCCGCATGATTGTCCGCACGTCCGGTCGCAATGATCCGCGCCCCGGACAATTTGGCCAGTTGGATGGCGAAACCGCCAACCCCACCCGCTCCGGCATGGATCAACACGGTTTGACCGGCCGATAACCGTCCCGCGCCGAACAGCGACTGGTAGGCCGTCAGCGCCGCGAGGGGCACAGCGGCGGCCTCTTCGTGCGTCAAGCTACGTGGCGCCCGGGCCACCTGTCCTTCCGGGAGCACAATGTATTCAGCATACGAGCCGAACTGGATGACCGGCTTCCGGCAGTAGGCGAACACCGCATCGCCGGGCTTCCACGCCGTCACCCCCTCGCCCACGCGATCAATCACCCCGGCGGCATCCCATCCGGGAATGATGGGAAGTTGGTTCGGTATCCGTTCCTTGAGCAGGCCCTTCCGGATCTTGGCATCAACCGGATTCACGCCGGCGGCATGGACCCGGATGCGGACCTCGCCCCGTCCCGGTTCGGGATCAGGCCACTCCGCGGGTTCAAGCACATCAGGTCCGCCGTATTCCGAAAACTGCATCACCTTCATCGCAACCTCCTTCCGGGAACTCCCTGCGTTGACAGCACGATCCTGCACAATCTACCGTAGAAGCATGCATCCATCAATCGCCGCCATCCTGCCCGACTACCATACCCACCATGAACTGTGCCGCCATGCCACCGGGCGTACCATGGACTACGCGCATTCCGCGGCGTTGGCAGGTATGCGCGAGATGGCCTCGACGGATCATTGTCCCACCGATGTAGGTTTCGGCCAGGAGCACCGGATGACCCTGGAGGCCTTCGATCAGTATGTTGCCGATGTCGAGGAGGCGCGCCGGGAGGTCCCTGCGGTCACCGTCCGGTTCGGGATCGAAGCGGATTTCTACCCCGGGTGCGAAGCATTCCTGTCCGACTTCATCGCGCGCTATCCGCTGGATCTTGTGCTCGGCTCGATCCATTTCCGCGATTATTGGTCGAACGACCCGCAACGGCGGGGTTTATCGGAAGGCCCGGCCGATCAGGTCTGGCGGGAATACTATGACCTGACGGGACGACTGGCCGACAGCGGGCTTTACGATGTCGTGACCCACATGGATCTGCCCAAACGGTTTGGCATGCCATCGGACCCCGAGCAAATCGCCGACGTGGTTCTTCCGGCCCTGGACCGGATTGCCCGAGCCGGCATGGCCATCGAGATCAACACGTCGGGATGGATCCATTCGATCCGTGAAGCCTATCCTTCGCGGCACGTCCTGCGTTGGGCGGCGGAGCGCGGAATCGGGTTGGTATTCGGCTCCGATGCACACAGCCCGGACCGGGTTGGCGATGGGTTCGACGCGGCGCTGCAGCTTGCCCGGGAGGCCGGATTCACCGAGGCCCGGCGGTACGCCGGCAGAACATGGACGACCTATACGCTGCCGGGATGATCACGGCGCCCGGAGCAGTGGTCAGCGTTCGAACGACAACTTGACGCCACGCCGGATGAAGGTCGGGATGTCGAGATCCTCGCCTCGGAACGTAGTCGGGGTGCTGTTGCTGAAGCGCCCCTTGTCCTCCGACTTGAACGGAAGATCACCCTGATCGGTCGCCGAAACGGGTTTTGCCTTTTTCGCCGACGACGCGGTGGCCAGCTCATCCTCCAGAGAGGTCACGCGTTTGTTGCGGGCGGGCTTCATCGATTGCGAATCGGTTACAATCGCGGTCAGGGCGATACGGTTGCGCATGGACGGATCAATCATCGCCCCGAAATAGACGGTGGCGCCGGGCTGGGCATGGCCCTTGATCTGGCCCATGATGCCCTGCATATCGGCCAGGGTCAGGTCAGGGCCACCCGTAATGTTCACCAGCAAGGCCGCCGCCTCGCTTACCGAACGGCCCTTGTTCAGGTACGGTGAATCCATCAGCGACTTTACCGCCGCCGGTATGCGGGAGGGGCCGCTTCCTTCGCCGAAGCCAAAATGGCAAAGGCCATCGCTGCGCTGCACGAGGTGACGCAGATCCGCCATGTCCAGGTTGATGACGCCGCGAAATCCCAACAGGTGCCAGATGCCCTGGATCGCCATGCCCACCTGGGTGTCGGAAAGGCGGAACGTTTCCAGCACGCCGGTACTCGGATCGACCAGTTCCATCAGGTTGTCGTTTGGCAACACCACCACGGCATCGGCGGCACGCTGGATGGTCTTGAGGCTCTCCTCGGCCTGCAAACGCCGCGATTCCGTCTCGAAGTCAAACGGCTTGGTGGCAAAACAAAGGGTCAAAATGTTCAATTGGTGGGCCACCTGCAGGATCAACGGAGCGCCGCCACTACCCGTGCCACCGCCCAGACCGACCACCAGGAACAGGATATCAATCCCGGTGAGCAGCTCCTTGATGGGCTCCAGGCTTTCCTCGATGGCCATGCGCCCGAGGTTGGTATCGCCATTGGCACCGTAGCCCTTGGTCACCGCCTGGCCGATCTGCAACACCCGGGGAGCCTCACAACCGGCCAACGATTGGGCGTCGGTGTTCACGGCAACCACCGGTGGTCCCTCCTCCCAGCCCGCCGCGATGTTCGCCACCATGTTGCACCCTGCGCCGCCCAACCCCATGACCAGGATGCGCGTGCGTGGTTCCACGTCGGGATGCTGAAACAGCCGATCTGCCGGGCCGCCGTTCATGTTCAACCCTCCCCCGACAGGATACGACGCCACAGGTTCGTCCACCGGCCTGAACCGGATTGGCGACGGGCCGCCCGTGCCGCGTAGCGCAACAAGCCGATCACGGTGGCGTATTCCGGACGGTTGGCGGTGGTCGCCAGTCCGCTGACATCACGCGACTTTCCGATCCGGCAGGGCATACCGAAAACTTTCGAAGCCAACTCGTCGATGCGGTCCAGGTGTGCGCCACCGCCGGTCAGCACGATCCCGGAACCAAATCGCTGCAGCAGGTCTTCGTCCTCCACATGCGACTTGACCATGGTCAGGATTTCTTCCGCACGCAAACTGGTGATCAATTGCACATCGCCGAGCCGAACCACCCGGCCATCCGGACCGGTATCCCCGGGGAGATCAAGTTTCTGCAACCGTGAAGCCAGGTGGATGATGGCACTACCCGAAGCCTCCTTGACGCGCTCGGCATTCGGAATCGACATCCGCAATCCCCGCGCGACATCGTTGCTGATGTGGTCGCCCCCGATGGCGAGTGAACCGGCCACGGCGATGGTGCTATCCGCATACCCCAGGAAATCGGTCGTGCCGCCACCGAGATCGATGACCAGTGCCCCGTTTTCCTTCTCCTCGGGTTGGAGCACCGCCAACGCCGAGCAGAGTCCGGCCAGCACACAGTCCTCCACCTCCAGATGAAGCGAACGCAGGAGTTTGTTCAGGTTGCGGATTCGCCCGGAATGGCCGTGCACGATCATCACATCGACGGCGAGTTTGGAGGCCTCCATGCCCAGCGGATTGATCACGCCTTTCTGGTCATCGAGGTAGTAATACTGGCAGATGGAGTGGATAAGTTCACGGTCGTTTGGCAGGTTAACCGCCTTCGCGATTTCCTGCACGTCGTCAATGTGCTCCTGGTGGATCTCCAGTTCCGTGCCGACAATCGGGATGCTGCCCCGGTTGATCATCGACTGGACATGCCCACCGGTGACCGGGACAAACACGGCTTTGATCTGGGTGTCCGACGCCTCCTCCGCCTGGTGCAGGGCGATACGCAGGCAGGACAAGGCGGCATCCATGTCGATGATTTCACCCTTCCGGATACCGCGCGACGGACATTCGCCCACGCCGATCACCTGCAAGTGGTCGTCATCATGCACCTCGCCGATGGCGACACGGATGCGCGATGTGCCAATTTCGACTGCAGCAATGGGCGGAATATCCATGTCAGGGCCTCAGGAGGCGGGAACGTTGCGGTCGAGGGTCAGGTCGATGAAATTGAGCCGGCCGCCCGACTCGCGCAGGTAAACCACCAGGTCCTCGAGTTTGCTGCGGGGCGGATTGCGCGGCAACAGGACCTTGACGCCATTCGCCAACGACAGTTCAAGGTAGTCGGGATGGCCCACGTCAATGGCGATGATCTGGATGACTTGACCGAGCACTGTTCCATCGCACAGCCCGATCACCTGCAAGGCATCAATCGCCCCGCCATCCCGCAAGAAGTCGCCGGGAGCGAGGCCGCGGTCCTTGAATCCCTTGACCATGGGCATCGCCCCGTGCTTGCGGCCGGCCAACCCGAGCACCTTGCCATCCACATCCACGGCGAAAAAGAAACCGGCTTGGGCCTGGGGAATCCGGGCAAGCGGAATGCGTTCCTGAACCCGAACCTCCAAAGTGCCAGGAAGCTGCCGGGTCACCTCGGCCTTCTTGATCAACGGCCCTGCTTCCAACCGGGAGCGGATGCCGTTGATATCCACGGCGAATAGATTCTGCCCTTCGGAGACCCCTCCGAATTCGCGGATATGATCAGGGCTCAGGGTGCCGGTTGAAGCGATGGCAATGGTCTCGATCAGGAAGAGATCGTTCTCCACAAACAACCAGTTGCGGATC
>CALBHI010000148.1 GCA_937894535.1 uncultured Verrucomicrobiota bacterium | reverse complement strand
GCCGCCTACCTGATCCAGCGGGCCAGCCGCCGCGACCCGCGCGTCGGCTTCGGCGAGGCCTGCACGATGCTGCTCCAGCATAACCGCGCCATCGCCGGCCGGGTCTTTCCCGAACCCCGCGGACGCCTCGCCGAAGGCTATCTCGCCGATGTGATCATCCTCGACTACACGCCGTTCACGCCGTTCGATGCCTCGACGTTCCTCGGCCATCTGCTGTTCGGGCTGGTCAACGCGCCGGTCACCACCACCATTGCCCGCGGCCGCGTGCTGATGCGCGATGGCGTGATCCCGCATCTCGACGAAACCGCCATCCGCCGCCGCGCCGTCGAACGCGCCCGCGCCCTGTGGAAACGCATCGCATGACCCTCGTCCTCCAGCACATCCACACCCTGGTGACCCAGGTCGACGGCCAGCCGCCGCTCCACGGCGCCGATGTCGTGATCGAGGGCAACCGCATCACCGCCGTCCACACCGGTCCGGCCAAGCCGTTGCCACCCCCCGGCGCGGAGGTCATCGACGCCAGCCGCCACGTCGTCTATCCCGGCTTCGTCAACACCCACCACCACCTCTACCAGACCCTCACCCGCAACATCCCGTCGGTGCAGAACGCGAAACTGTTCGACTGGCTGGTCGGTCTCTACGAGATCTGGCGCGGACTGACCCCGGACGCGGTGGACACCAGCACCCGCGTCGGTGTCGGCGAACTGCTGCTCTCCGGCTGCACCACCACCACCGACCATTTCTACGTGTTCCCGCGCGGCCAGGCCGCCGAACTGCTCGACGTGGAGATTGCGGCGGCGCGCGACATGGGCATCCGGTTCCACCCGACCCGCGGCAGCATGAGCCGCGGCCGGTCGCAGGGCGGGCTCCCGCCGGACGACGTCGTCCAGCGTCCCGAGGACATCCTCCGCGACTGCGCCCGGGTGATCGACGCCTACCACGATCCCTCGCCCGGCTCGATGTGCCGCATCGCCCTCGCCCCCTGCTCGCCGTTTTCGGTCACCACCGACCTGCTGGCCGAGACGATCCGCTTCGCCCGCGACCGCGGCGTCATCTGCCACACCCACCTCTGCGAAACCGTCGATGAGGAGGAGTACTGCCTCGCCACCCACGGCCTGCGCCCGCTCGAGTACATGGAGAAGACCGGCTGGCTCGGCCCGGACGTCTGGTTCGCGCACGGCATCTATTTCAACGAGGGCGAGATCGCCCGCCTAGCCGCCACCCGCACCGGCATCGCCCATTGCCCGACCTCGAACCTGCGCCTCGGCTCCGGCATCGCCCCGATCCCGGCCATGCTCAAGGCCGGTGTGCGCGTCGGCCTCGCCGTCGATGGCAGCGCCAGCAACGACAGCTCCAGCCTGTCCCGCGAACTGCAGATGGCGCTGCTCGTCCACCGCGTCGGCACGGCGGTCGATGCCATGCCCGCCCCCACCGTCGTCCACATGGCCACCCGCGGCGGGGCCGACCTGCTCGGCTGGCCGGATGCCGGGTGGATCGGTCCTGGATCCCTCGCCGACCTCGCCCTGTTCCGCCTCGACCGCATCGAATACGCGGGCGCGATGACCGACCCGGCCGCAGCCATCCTGTACTGCGGCGCCGGCGCGCGCGCCGACTACACCATCGTCAACGGCATCATCCGCGTGGCCAAGGGCGAACTGCTCGGCGTCGATGAACAACGCCTGTTCCACCACGCGAATACCTTGACCGCCGAATTGCTGCGTAACGCTGGAAACTGACGGACAGTTGACGCCACATTGCTTCGCGAATATCTTTTCGTCAGGAAGCCCTATGTATCGTTTGAATCACCGTTTCGACTTCGAAAGGATATACTCATGCGCCTACTGACCGCTACCGCCGCCGCGCTCGTCCTGCACACCGCCGCCTTCGCCATCGAACCGCTGCCCACGGAAGAGGGGTTGCGCGGCTACGTGGCGCCCGGGGTTTCCGTACTGCGCTTCCGCGACAACACCCTGGCCGGCACGAAGGGCCTTGAGATCGGCAACAAGCGCATCGATTCGCTCGACCAGCGCGCCGAGGCGGAAACCACCGGATCGTTCTCGCTCGCCGCCGAAGTCGGCTACATGTTCACCGAGCCGGGCGTCTACCTGTACCTCGGCAACCGGCTCGAGGATTACCTGCGCCTCGACAACAGCTCGGAGCTCGGCGCACGCCTCGATGCGGGAACGGCCGGCATCCTTGAAGCCGCCGCCGTGTTCTCCCCCGTCGCGGTGGAAGTGTGGGAGGATCCCTTCCTGACCAGCGCGGATCGCACCGAAACCGACCGCACGTCGTCGGGCGCACGCATCGGCTGGGCCAACATCCTCGGCTCCACCCTTGAGCTACGCGCCACCTTCCGCTCGATCGAGATCGACACCGAACGCAGCGGCGAGTCCCTCGGGCTCAGCGAAAATGACCGCGCCCTGCTCGCCCGCGACGGCGACTCCGCCGACCTGGAACTCCTCTACACCTGGAAACTCAACGAACGCCATGCCTTCATCCCGGCAATCCGCTTCGGCACCTACGACGCCGACGGCGATGCCATGACCCGCGACGGCGTGACCCTGCAGCTCACCCACGCCTTCTCCTACGAACGCTACCGGCTGATCTCCAACCTCGGCCTCCGCCAAACCGAGTACGACGAGAAGAACCCCGTCTTCGACGCCAAGCAGGACGAGGACGAGTTTTTCGCCTCGGTGACCGGCTTCGTCAACCGCTTCCTGGGGTATGACGATTGGAGCCTGACCGCGAGCCTGGTCTACGCCGAACGCGATTCGGACATCACGTTCTACGAGGCCGAATCCTTCGCGGCCAGCCTCGGCGTCATGTACTTCTTCTAGGCGGACGCCCCGCAGTAGCACCGCAGTGACCACCCGGCCGCTGCTCATCCGATTGACGGCCGGGCATCGGGGAAACCCTCAGCGTCAATACGGGGTGGTAATTCCTTTATTCCACCCCGGTGGCGTCCTACGATTTTCCGCGGGAGAATCCCTATGAAAATCACCGCCTACCACCGACCCGCCACGCTCGCCGAAGCGCAAGGCCTGCTGCGTGAACTGGGTCCCGCCGGCGTACCGTTGGCCGGCGCCACCTCGCACGCCTTCATGAAGGGCGACGACGAAAAATCCGCGGTGGACCTCGCCGCCCTCGGCCTCGACGGCATCACCGCCACCTCCGATGGCTTCACCATGGGCGCGATGGCCCGCATCGCCGACCTCCAGGCCTACCGCGCCCCCGGCTGGGTGCTCGACCGGGTGGCCCTGCGCTTCGTGAGCCAACCCATGCGCAACATGACCACCCTCGGCGGCAACCTCGCCCGCGTCTTCCCGTGGAACGACTTCCCCGTCGCCCTGCTCGCCCTCGACGCCACGCTGGACATCGCCGGCGAAACCGTGACCACCCATCCCGCCGCCACCTATTTCAAGGGACAACCGGCGCGCCTGTTCCAGCCCGGCGACCTGCTGACCGCGATCCACGTCCCCGCCGTCGGCCCGGACTGTGGTTTCGGCTACCACAAGGAAACCGTGGTGAACATGGACTTCAGCCTGTTCACCGCCGCGGTCTGGCTCCGCCGCGAAAAACGCACCATCACCGGCATCCGCATCGCGGTTGGCGCCGGGGTGCCCCTGCCCCAGCGGCTGATCGCCCTTGAGGATGCCCTGACCGGGGAACCTTTCACCCGCGACACCGTGCGCGCCGCGGTGATCGCCCATGCCGACGCGGTGAACTGGAAGGGCGGCGACGGGTTCAGCGCCGCCTACATCCGCCAACTCGCCCTGACCCACCTCGACGACGCCCTGCACGCCGCCTGGCGCGAAGCCTCGGGAGACCGCACATGAACATCACCTTCACCCTGAACGGAAAACGCCGCACCACGGACGTCCATCCGAACGCAAAACTGTCCGACGTGCTTCGCCAACTCGGTTGCGCGAGCGTCAAGATGGGCTGCAACGAAGGAGCCTGCGGTTCCTGCGCGGTAAGCGTGAACGGCCGTGTGATCAACTCCTGCCTCGCCTACGCCACCCAAGCCGACGGCGGCACGGTGGAAACCGTCGAGTCGATCGGCACGCTGGACGATCCCCACCCCATCCAGGCCGCGCTGGTCGACGAAGGCGCGGTGCAATGCGGGTTCTGCATGCCCGGCATGATCATGGCCGCGAAGGCGCTG
>CALBHI010000147.1 GCA_937894535.1 uncultured Verrucomicrobiota bacterium | reverse complement strand
GATCGTCGCCCTGACCCTGCGCCGCCTGCGTTTCTCCGCCCGCGTTCTGGAGGCCAAACCCGAAGCCGCGGCATAACGGCCGATGGACCTATACGGGCATGTTCTTGTGATGCACACACCTTCCATGTTGTCCGAGCCGGCTGACCGGGACGCGTGTCCCGGATCAAAACCCGCAACACGAACCACAAGGGTATCGTACCGAGGTTGATCCTTGCCGATCAACACGTTGTGAATCAATAAAGAGGGTGCGTCTCAACAGCGCACCCTTTTTTGTGCGTCTTATACCGGATGGACCAACAGCCCCCCGCCACGTCAGTGGTGTGGACCGGTCTGACCACAGACAAACATCTAACGAAATCCTAAACCCATACTGAACCGACTTCCGTTACGGTTGAACGGTTTGCGCGCGGATGTGTGGGCCGTGATTTTTCGACCGTGGAGTACCAATGATAAAGCAAATGATGATGACGTGTGGTTGGCTGGGTGCAGCGAAGGTTCGTAGGTTCGTCTGGATCATAAGCGGCATCTGCCTGGTGTCGGCAGCCCACGCCCAGACCTCCGTGCAAAACTTCGGGACCGGGTCCGGAACAAATTCGACGACGACGGGATCGACCACGCTGATCCCCAATCCCTCCTCCGGAACAACCTATGCGCGCGGTGGTGCAACCGCGCCGGCCGCGCCCATCATCCTGACCACCAACAACAATCCACTGGGCACCGCCGATACCTATGTCCGTGCGGTGGCCTCCTCGTCCACCTCGGTAAGCAAGTTCTCCCCGATTGTCGGGTATGCGGGCAGCCCGGAATTCTACACGTCGTTCAAGGTGCGTTTTGGTGATGCCTCGGCCGGTACCACCGCCGCCAGCGGCAACTGGACCTTTTGGCAGGGGGCTGGTGCTACCTTCGTGAACAACAACGACTTCGCCAGCGCCGATTGTTTTACCGGCCTGCGGTTCACCTATGCCGCGGCGGGCGCGATCAATCTCACCTTCCGCAACGGCGGTGCGTTCAACAACACCGGACTGAGCCCGAATTCATTGAGCCAGGGCACGGTGTACACGATCGAAATCGTCGGCAACAACAAGTCGAGCGGCACGATCAACTACACCTACAACGGGAATGCCCAGTCCGTCGCCGTGCAGACCTGGGATTTGTATGTAAACGGAAGCCTGATCGGTGATGACCTGGCTCGGGCGGGTATCACCGCCGGCAACAACATTACCTCGCTGACCTTCATCGGCATCAGCAGCGTCGGCAACGTCGCCAATATCTTTGTGGATGATGTGGTGGCCTACAATGCCGTGCCGGCCTCCATCGGCACCTCGCCCCCCTCCGTGACCACCGTGGCGGCGAGCGCGACCAACACCACTACGGCTACCGTAGGCGGCAACGTAACCGCGGATGGCGGCAGCAGCGTGACCAACCGCGGCGTCGTGTACAAGGCCACCGCCGGCGTCACCATCGCCGACAACAAGACGGCACAGGGAACCGGCACCGGAGCCTATTCGGTCAACCTGTCATCGCTGTCCGTCAACCAGCCGTACTATTTCCGGGCTTATGCCGACAACAGCGCGGGCTCGGCGCTGGGTTCCGAGCTGAGTTTCTGGACCCTGGCCAACACCCCGTCCGCGCCGACCGTAAACAACCCGACCCCGGCCTCCCTCGATGTAAGCATCAACGCCAACGGCAATCCGTCCACCACCGAGTTTGCCATCCAGGATAGCGGCAGCGGCCAGTATGTGCAGGGCAGCGGCGCCCTGAGTGGTTCCGCTGTGTGGCAGACCGCCGCCGCATGGGGTACCAAGACCGTGACCGGCCTCGCTCCGGAGACGACCTACCAGTTCCAGGTAAAGGCCCGGAACGGCGAAAACGTGGAGACCGCGTTCGGAGCCACCGGCAGCGGCACCACCGCGGCGGGTGCGCCCACCCCCACACCGCCTTCGGTCAGCACCCCGACCGCCACCGCGGTGGCCATCACCACCGCCACCCTCGGTGGTACGATCGACAAC
>CALBHI010000146.1 GCA_937894535.1 uncultured Verrucomicrobiota bacterium | reverse complement strand
TGCCTTCAACGCCGCGATCAGCGCGGCCACCGGGGCCTGGAGCACCTGGGGCTTCCTCGCCGCCGGCGTCTTCGCCCAGAACGCGCACACGGTCGGTGACACCTGGTACTATGCGTTGCGCCGCGACGAAGGCGGCGGGAGCTACGGGTACGGCTGGGTGGAGATTGAACGCAATGCGGCCGACACCTGGACGATCCTCGGCTCCGGCTACAACAACGAAGGCGAGATCCTCGCCGGCGAGAAGGGATCCTCCGGCGGCGGCGAAGGCGGAGGTGGTGGCGAAGGCAGCGTTGTCCCTGAACCGAATGTCATCAGCTTTTTCTTCATCGGCACCCTGGCCATGCTGTATGCGCGCAATGAACGGAAACGTCAGCGTTGCCAGGCTCGCGGCTAGATAAGCGCCGCATGCCGGTTCTTATGGCGGCGTAGATGGCGGGGCATCATCCGCAAATTCCGGGTAGAGCCGCTTCATGCACGCGGGACATATGCCATGCGTACATTCGGCATCCGTGTGTTCGTGGATGTACGTCTCGATCTGGCTCCAGTAACCCTTGTCGTCGCGGATGTTCTTGCACGAGGCGCATATGGGCAACAGGCCACTGAGCACACGGACCTCGGCCAGTGCCTTTTCGCGCTCGGCCAGGATCCGCTCCCGTTCGTGTTGCTCCTTCCGTTGGGCGGTGAGGTCCGTGACCACCGAGACGAGGCACAGGATTCCATCGAGGTCAACCACCGCACCGGAATACAGGCCGTGTACCCGTGACCCATCGCGGTGACACCAGGTCACGGAATGGTTGTCGATCCGTCCATCGCGACGAATCCGCTCCATGACCCGCTCGCGTTCGGCCGCGGAGATCCAGATGCCGAGCTCGATCGACGTCCGGCCGAGGACGTCCGCCGGATCGAATCCGAAGATCCGGGTAAAGCCGGGATTCACGTCCAGCACGCGGCCGTCCTCGAGGCGGCTCATGATCACCGCTTGCGGCGAGGCGCGGAACGCCTTCGCAAACTTGTCGCGTTCGCTGTGAACCCGCATCAGCAGACGCTGGTTGATCATCAGGACGACGGCATAGGTCAGCAGCACGAACAGTATCGTCACCACCATCAGGAACAGGGATTCGCGCCAACCGGATTGGAAGTAGTAGGTTTCGAGGTAGCCGAACTCAAGCAGCGCACCTGCACGGAAGCTATAGACCACCGTGCACAGAAGAAAAACCCGTCCTACCCACCGGGTACAGGTGCGCAACCGCAGCGGGGTATGCTGGAGCAGCAGCAGCGCCGACATCGCGAACACGAACACGCTGGTCACCGTCATGTTGAGGGCGCGGGCATTGATGTCGGCTCCCCGAAGGATCAACAGGACATGCGCGACGGAAAAAACCCCGAGTACCAAGGTGGCCAAGCGCTTGGGCCGGCGCACCCCGACGAACTGTTCAAGGCCGATGTATCCCAGCCAACTGCCAAAGATAAAAAATAGGTTGGGAAGACCGATCGAAACGATGTCGGGAATACGACCTCGTAACAGGATCAGGAACAGTCCGGAACACTGGAGGACGTGGTGCAGCGCCCACAGACCGAGGCCGGGCAAGGCCTGACGGTTCTGCCGCCACAGGACCACCATCACCAACGCGCACAGGGTCTCGATGATCACGCCCATCATGACCACGGTCGGCATATGAATCTGGGTCAACATACTCGCACCACGCGTCACTTACCGCGTCGACGGCTTTAACATAACAACATGGCAGTGCGGAAACAAGATCGCGTGAAGCAAAAGGGGTCAGACCGTGAATTTTCTCCTGCACCCCGTTTTCCCCGGTCTAACGGGCAACCGCGGGATCATGATGTTAAAATTATCGGTCTGACCCCTTTTTGCGAAATGACCCCTTTTTGCGAAAGCGAACGCGGGGTCACTCGAATGTTAATACTGAAAAGGGGGCGGGAAAGGACAGGAGCGTGAACAGGAGCACAACCGCGAGCACCACGTAGTGTGTGCGGAGGGAATGCCGGGCAAGGATCGCATTCATCCACCTTACGAACCGCACGGTGGACCAGATGGCGAACGCGAGGCACACCAGCGCCACCGCGAGTCCCGGCAACCCCGGAATGCCCTCTCCCGGAAGCCATTCATCGACCAGGCTGATCACCATCACCAAGCTAACCATCATCACAAGCAACAGCACCCAGACCCCGACGAGGCATCCCAGCAGGCGACGCAACCAGACGGGATGTTTCGGTTCATTCATCGCATGAATCCTCCATGTGCAACGGTTACCGCACGGCGTGGTCGTAGTTGGTGTGTGTTCCCGGGTATGCACCAGCGGCGGCCCTCGCTCCTCGCCGCCATCGTAACCGGAACAGCCGCGGACGTCGATGCTGAGCTACCGCGATGCCGGATCCTTCTTCGGATCGCAAAATTCCGGATACAGTTTCTCCATGCAGTCCGGACAGATCCCGTGGGAAAAGGTCGCGTCGGTGTGGCTGGAAAGATAGGTCTCGATTTGTTGCCAGTATCCGCGGTCGTCCCGGATTTTCTTGCAGTTCGCACAGATCGGAAGCAGGCCGTTCAAGATCTTGATATGCTTCAACGCTGCCTGCAATCGTTCGGACAGGGCGCGCTGTTCCTGCTCCGCCTGCACGATCCGGGAAAACACCGGCTTGATGGCAATCACGCCGAGCAGCATCACAACCGAACCGAGCAAACCGATGAGCTCGTAGGAATACATCACGGTAAACCCTTCGGCCCCCGGATTGAACAACCAGACGACCAGGGTGATCAACCGGCGCACCGCCATGGTGGCGATGCCAAGGGACAGTAACAGCCAGACGCGGGTATTCCCGGTCAGGGTGATCAAGCGGAAGGCCACGATGGCCGCGGCACATTGGAGCCCCAACGAGGTGGCCAGGATCGCGATCGTTATCATGACACCGTTCCTTTCGATTGAACAAGGCTGTGGCGCTCGATGCGCGTGAAATGAACAAACGGCCGTCGATGTCCATCCCGGGCAAGGATGCGCAGGAAGGCGGACCTCGCGCCCCCTGATCCGGAGTCTAGGTCCGATGACCGGACATCGCAAAGCCGGATACCGCGAGTGTGCAAGCAGCGCGTCTACCCGTTGGATGGGTACTGGGTATTACGCCGCCGAGGTGAAGGTCAGACCGCCGTGGCGGAGGGTTTGGGCAAGGAGCAGCGTGGTCATCAGGTCGCGGTGGCCCAACCGCTGGTGGAGGTCGGCGATGGGCAATCCCTGATCAAGCCAGCGTTTGATGCAGGCATGGCGCAGGGTGTTCGAATGGATCACGCCGATGAAACCGGCGGCGCCAGCCGCTTGGTCCAAGGCATCAACGATCCACGGGACCGGAATGATCCGGTTGCCGGCGGTGCGTGGGTGGCCGTTAACCGACCAGGCCGGGAACAGCAACGCATCGGC
>CALBHI010000145.1 GCA_937894535.1 uncultured Verrucomicrobiota bacterium | reverse complement strand
TCATTCAGGATCTGCCGCAACACCGCCGCATCCTCCGTGACCAACGCCTCCGCACCCACCGCCGTCCCTTCCAGATTCGACCAATACGCGGAACCCAGCACGCGCACCGTACCCGCACCGGCCAAGGCCGATCCGCAATCCCACGGAGCCAGCACCACCGGCCGCCGCTCCGCATCACCGATACAGGCCGCGATCGACTGCAGCACAAAGGTCTCCCGGTGCGGACCCGCCCATGCATCGCCCTGTACCCGCACGATGTCCCGCGCCAATGCAACCGGTTGCCGCCACAAGGGCAGTACCGCCACCGCGATCAGCACCACCGCCAACCAGCGCCGCGATCCGGCCAACCGCTCCGCCCCCAGCCCGGCCGCCATGACCAGCACCACCACCAGAAAATCCGCCCATCGCATTTGCTGCAAGCACAGCACCAGAAAACCAATGACCGCGAACACCAGCCACCGTTCGCTCGCCTTACGCTCACGAAACCGGAACGCCAGCGCAGCCGCCAGCAACGGCATGAATCCGTACATGGACCACAAGGCGCCGACCAGGCCACCCCATCCCGGCGCCAACGGTGCGAATTCGCGGGTGATCGCCATCTGGCGCTGGAAACGGACATCCTGCACGACATGGAGGTCATGCAGATCCCAACCGCGCAAGGCGAGCGCCGCGAGCACCGCCACCAACACCGCACCGCCGATCACCAGACCCCGCACGACCGGAGTGCGTCCAGACGCGCGCTCGGCCACGATTCCGGCGAGCACCCACAACAGCAGATGCCACGGGGATAACAACTCCAGCCGGTCCTGCCAGGTTCCGAATCCGAATTCGTACCCGTAGGCCGCGAGCGACACCAACAGCCCGGTGATCCACCATCCGCGCCAGTAGGCCCGTCGCCGCTCGTCACACGTTCCGGTGATGACCTCAACACTCAACCAACCGGCCACCAGCAACCAGGCCGGCAACAACTCGGATCCGGCTGACCACAGAGCCAATCCGCCGAACACCCCGGTGACCACGCCCCACCCACGCGGACACGTCCCCGCTCCAGCCAGCAATCCGCCCGCCATGCCGATCCACAGCAGCTGATGCAGGGCATGGTGATCGGGATTGCCCAACCGGGTAACCGCCACCACATCCGGCAGCACCGGCCAGGCCAGCATCCACAGGGCCCCGATCCACGGACCGCCCACCGCCCACCCGCACACGCCCAGCAGGATCAAACCCGCCAAACCGATCGCCACGCTGAGCCCCTGCCCCGCCGACCGCAACGCCTCGTCGGCCGGCATCCCCGATGCGTGCAGTGCCCGCGCCGCGGCCAATCCCAACAAGGTCGTCGGGGAGGTCCACTCGTTGATCCGGCCCACCGGGGCCTGGTCGTCATCGATCCAGCGGATCGCCGCCGGCTCCCCGGCCCATGCGCGTTCGACCAACCGCCAACGGACCATCGCATCGGGTTCAATCAGGCTGGCTTCGCCGGTCAACGGATGCCGGTTCATCGGCGCCTCCACCCGGCGAACCCCGAGGAAGGCCGCCGCCGAGACCAGCAGCACGACGAACCACAACAACATGGTGTAACGGTGGCGCATGGATGGATTCAATCGCCCTCCTGCCTCATCCGGCGAACCCGGCATGGATCGTCGTACCGACCTAGACCGAAGCCGCTCCGTCCTGCTGGCCCACCGGTTGGTTGGACTTCATCAGGAACAGGTAGCGGTTCAGGCAGTTGAGGTAGGCTTTTGCGCTGGCCTCGACGATGTCGGTGCTCGACCCCTTGGCCGACACCACCGCCTCGCCGTAGCGCACCCGCATGCTGACCTCGCCCAGCGCATCCTCGCCGGCGGTGACCGCCTGCAGCGAAAAATCCTCGAGTTCGCCGTTGATCCCGGTGATGCGGTCGATGACCTTGCACGACGCATCGACTGGACCGTCGCCGATCGCCGCATCCTCGAACACCTTATCCTCCTTCTTCAGGCGGATGGTGGCCGTGGGCAACGTCCCGGATCCGGTGGTCACCTGCAGGAAGTCGAGCACATAGACCTGCGGACCTTCCTGCGACTGGTCCTGCACGATCGCGACCAGGTCGTCGTCGTACACCACCTTCTTCTTGTCGCACAGTTCCTTGAACTGGTTGTACACGCGGTCCAGCTCCTCGTCGGTCAGCTTGAACCCCATTTTCTCCAAGTGCACGCCCAGCGCATGCCGCCCCGAATGTTTACCCAGCACCAGGTCCGTCCCCGACACGCCCACATCCTCCGGGGTCATGATCTCGTAGGTCATCCGGTTCTTGAGCATGCCGTCCTGGTGGATGCCCGACTCGTGGGCGAAGGCGTTCGCCCCGACGATGGCCTTGTTGCGCTGCACCACCATGCCGGTCATGCGGCTGACCATGCGCGACGACTTCATGATCTCGCGCGTGTTGATGCCGGTCCACACCTTGAGCACGTCGGACCGAGTCTTCATCGCCATCACCGCCTCCTCGAGCGAGGTGTTGCCCGCGCGTTCGCCGATGCCGTTGATGGTGCATTCGATCTGCCGCGCCCCG
>CALBHI010000144.1 GCA_937894535.1 uncultured Verrucomicrobiota bacterium | reverse complement strand
TCCCGCCCTCTTCCCGGGAAACTCCCGGGAAGTTCCCGGGAACTTCCCGGGACCACTTCCAAGGTCTTCGACTGAATGGGCGGCTGACGTGCCTGCTTCCCCATTCATCTGTTCGCCGGAATCGCCGGGAGACGTGCCGGGAGACGTGATTCCGATTTCCTTATAATGCATGACCAATCGAGGATCGGTCAGGTACTTCGCCAGCTTGGCCTTGTTCGGTTTATCGCGATGCCACCCGCTCCAAGACCAGTCAAGGGCAACGCCACCATCACCGCTCAGGACGATATATCCTTCCTGTTCGTCCGCAGGCAGGTTGCCATACAGCGACCGTAACGATGCAACATAGCCAACCGCATCAAGCGCATTACCAAACACCTGCGGCTCTTTCCATCCAGCCCAGATTCCAAGCCGTTTGAGATTGATGCCCCAAAGAATGCCATGATCGAAGGCAGGATCAGACCCCCATCGGCAATACCATCGGCACAGGTGACCCCATACCCGCGTAATCGCCTCCGGATCATCCGCATGAAGTCGATCACACAACCGCTCAAAGCGGTTTGACCGTTCTTCATTTACGGGCAAAGCCACATACTTCATTCGCAATCTCCAGATTCCCGTCCGCCAGGTTGTCCTCTATATCCTACTTTTGCGCCTTATATACCACCTACGGTGGTGTCCACTTCGATGCTCCACCAACTCCGCTTCAGGATGGTGCGCCAACATTCGTTTCGCCGCCGAAAGTTCACCAACCCGAAACGGTCCGGCGATAGTCTGCTTAATGTCAATTTTCCATCCTGCCCGGCAAGTAATGGCCAAGGGCGGTTTCTTGATCCGGACAGTACAGCGCAAAGCCGCCCTCTTTTTAGACCGCCGGCGCTTTGCTGAATCACCCGATCGATTCCAACTCGGACGATACGCGGATAGCGTTCCGGCCGTACCTGGACGCCGCCATAGCGCCGGCGAAATAATCCGCCCCGAGGACAATACCAGAACACGATCCACCACCGTGCCCATGACCGAGTGCGTTTCAAAACCAGCACGACCGAGAATATCGACGTCCATCGGGACAAATTCGAGAGTCATCGCCCCACCCCCATTCGACATTGAGCCGCTGCATGGGCTTTGCCGCGCGATCGGTATAAATCGCCACGCCCCCATCGCTCAATATACTGAAGTACACGCGACCGCTTTACACGCGTTGATAGTCCGCCCAGATTTTCGCGCTCGCGCTCAGAACAAATAAAAACCTCAAGAACACACCACTTGCACGGCTGTTGCCGCGCAAAGTCCGACTCCACAAGGTAGATCGTGCGACCTTGCCGCACATCGGATGGCCTGACATGAGATCCACTCAATCCTCACCTACCAGATTAGAAATATCAGCTTGTTGCGATACCGCAGCCAGTACCAGCGCCCGCGCCAGCCGCCGCGGAACCGCGTTCCCGATCTGTCGGACCTGCTCGGTCTTGTTTCCCGTGAAAAGGTAGTCGCGGCGGAAACCCTGAGCCGCTGCCAATTCGTGTGGTTGCAACATCCGGAACCGGATATCCATGGTTCGGCCGTCTGGAATGACCAAGGCGAACCGGTCCTTGGTGGTTACCGTAGGCACCGGTTCACTCACCGGCGATGCCCCCTCCCCGCTCCCGTAGTATTTGGTGATGAAGGGTTCGACAAGGCCGAAGCGATTCGAACAAGGAACCGTCCCAAGAGGTTCGTCCAACCCATGAATACGATCCGTGCGCGGAGGCTTGTTCGGATCATCACCATGAGCAACCTCGACAATGAATGGCTCGACAAGACCAATTGCACCACCCTTCGCCGTGGTGATGGTCGGAAAAGGTTCGCTGACCGGCCGCATCCGGCCGCGGCCTGAATGCTCCATGGGAAGGATGAACGGCTCCACCAAGGCAATAGCGCCTGATGTCGCAACCGTCGGAACCGGATCATCCACTGACCGTGGCACGGATCCCGATTGCTGCCCCAATAGAAAGGGCTGGACCAATCCAAACTCTCCCCGGTGCCCGGCGGGAATCGTAGGGATCGGTTCATCGATCGACGTGACGCGGTTTCCGCCGGCGTGAGCCACATTCACGACAAACGGCTCACATAATCCGAGATGTCCGCCGCCGCTGGTAACCGTGGGCGCGGGATCATCGATTCCGCGGACATTGCCGGTTCCTCGTAGGACCGCCAGGAACGGTTTGCCGCCAAATCGCTCCAGCCCGGCCATGATCCGCTTCATGGTTTTCGGTTTCAACGGGCGTTTCCGTGCAAATATGGACTGCCCGGGGATTTCCCAATCGATACACTCCCGCGCCGCCCGCCACCGCTGCAGTCCAAACAGGCTTTCCCCATCTCTAGAATGGGTAGGTTCTGGCCATACGATCCGGCGGCGCCCGCGGACGGCCTGGACAAACAGCCGCTTCCGGCTGGTCGGGTCCCCGTAATCCGCCGCACACAGGATCCGATGGTCCACCCGATAGCCCATGCTCTCCAAGGATGCTACCCAGGCCCGGAAGGTATCGCCCTTCCTGCGTTGTAACGGCCGCCCGTTGGTGCCGGTCGGACCCCAAGTGAGGAATTCCGGAACATTCTCGACGAGAATGACCGCGGGTTGAAGCGCCTCGGCCCACCGCGTGACACACCAGGCGGTGGCCCGGCTCTGGTCGTTGATGGGCTTTCCGCCACGGGCAACGGAATGATGCGTACATTCGGGCGATGCCCACAGCAACTTGAGTTCGCCCGGAGAGAACAGATCCCGCGGATTCAGGCTGTCCAGCGACGCACATAGATGCCGGGCCTCGGGATGATTCGCTTCATGGGTAGCAACAGCAATGTCCCAATGATTTACGGCCGTGAGCTCGGGTTGATAGCCAAGCGATCGTATCGCCTCGATGGCGCCAGCAGATGTTCCACCAGCACCGCAAAACAGATCAGCCAGATGAAAACTGCCGCCCATCACCGTTGCTCCCAAGCCAGAAAATGCCTACAGAAGTCATCCATGTTCCAAGCCAAGACCCACCACCCGGCCGCAATCATCTCGTTTTGGCCTTCGCCAAACTTGTCCCGCACCTTCAGCTCGCACAGAAACGGCGGACGGCCGTGTGCGAAAACGAAGATGTCCGGCATGAACGGATTTCCCGGAGCCCGGACCATATGTCCATACCATCCAGGTATCTCAACCCCCGCCATGCGTTCCGCATTCGTTGGAGTAAGGCGAACGTAATGCCTGGACTCCAAATACCGCTCTACGTGCGCCTGAAATTCACCCTCTTTCCTATAGGAGCTTAACGGTCGTCCCTCATCACCCTGCGCCGGCTTCGCCAAAGGAACACGAAAAATATGCGGATTCAGCTTACGGACA
>CALBHI010000143.1 GCA_937894535.1 uncultured Verrucomicrobiota bacterium | reverse complement strand
CTTTCCAGCGGACCCCGGCGGCATCGAGCGCATCGATGGCGCGCTGGCGGTAGACGCAGGGCGGCGGGGACAGGGCGAGCGGAAGCATGGCCAACGTGCGGACGAGGCGGGCGAACCGCATGCGTTTTACCGCGGCGTCGCCACCGGCCCAGATCAGGCGTTCGCGCCAGAGCGGGCGTGCCCCGGGATGGAGCGCGCCGGGGGCCTGCTTGATGACGATGAGGTCGTATTTGTTCTTTTCGAAGTCGTGGATGAGCTTGAGGGTGAGGTCGCAGGTGACGTTGAGGCCCACCTGCGGATGCGCGCGGGTGAACCGGGCGAGGATGCCGGGGAGGTAGGAAGTGGCGAAGTCCTCGGGCGAACCGAAGCGGATGTTGCCGCGAATGTCCGGTTCGCGGAAGCGGCCGATCATCGCGTCGTTCAGCCCGATCATCTGGCGGGCGTATCCAAGCAGGCGTTCGCCGTCGGGGGTGAGCGCAACCGATCGTTTGTCGCGGAGGAACAGGCGGCACCCGAGCTGATCCTCCAGCCGGGCGATCTGCATGCTGGTCGCGGACTGGGTGCGACCGACTTTTTTCGCGGCGTGGGTGAAGTTCCGTGTTTCGGCCAGCACGATGAAGGTGCGCAGCAACGCCGTATCGATGTCCATCATGCTCGTGTCTCCGAATCGAAACCCGCCGGGGCGCGACCGGGCGGGTCAGGGCCGGGCGACGGGACGACCGCCCCCGGCGGCCATCATCGCCTCGCGGCCGGATTGGCAGCAGTTGGGCGGACACACATCGTGGTTCGGGCCTCGGTCGCCGAGCGCGCGTTTGGGCAGGGACGGGTCCATGCGTTCGCGCATCAACTCGACCACCATCTGCACGAAACGCGGGTGTACCCCGGGCGTTCCGGCGCGCACCATCGGCATGCCGAGTTCGTCGCACAGGTCCTTTGCTTCATGGTCGAGGTCGTACAACACCTCCATGTGGTCGGAGATGAAGCCGATCGGCTGGATGATCAGGCCGGGCACGCCCTGTTCGTGCAGCGCACGGATGTGGTCGCCGATGTCCGGCTCGAGCCACGGTTGGTGGGGCGGGCCGCTACGGCTTTGAAAGACGAGCTTCCAGTGGGCGATGCCGGCTTCCTGTGCGGTGAGTTCGCAGGCGGTTCGCAACTGGACCTCATAGTTTGACCGCTCGGCCATGGCCATCGGAATGCTGTGCGCGGTAAAGGCGGTGTGGGCACCGTCGCGTGCGGAGGCCGGCAGGGCGGCGAGGGCTTCGCGCCAACGCTCGGCTGAAACGGCGACGAAATCCGGGTGGTTGTAGTACACGCGGATCTTGTCGAATGCGGGGGCCTCGGGACCGACCGCCTCGCAGGCGCGATGGATGTCCTCGCGGTACTGGCGGCATCCGCTGTAGCAACTGAAGCCGGAGGTTACGAAGGTGAGAAATTTCTTCACCCCCCGGGCCTGCATGTCACGGACAACATCGGTAACGAAGGGTTTCCAATTGCGGTTGCCAAGGTAGACCGGGATGGTGATACCGTGGCGGACAAGTTCCGCTTCAATTGCCGCCTTCAACGCCTCGTTCTGCCGGTTGATCGGGCTGACGCCGCCAAACAGTTCGTAGTGGTGCGCGACCTCGCGCTTGCGTTCGTCGGGGACGTTTTTGCCGCGCAGGACATTGTCGAGAAAGGGCATGACGTCGTCCATGCCCTCGGGTCCGCCGAAGGACATGATCAGGATGGCATCGTAGGGGTTGTTCATGCGCCCAGTATCCGCCATGCCGGACAGACTTTCAACCGCCAAGCACAACCCCCGGCCACGAACCGGATGCGGTGCGCCACCGCTCTTGATTCCCGGCGCGCTCCGTGTAGGGTAGCGCCATGGACACACCACCGCCCCCGCGCCGTTCCGCTGCCGGATTCTGGATCGCCATCGCCTTGCTGGTCCTTGCCCTGGGAACCAGCCTGTTTCTGAACCTCGGCATGGGCGTGGCCCTGCTGGCCATGACGCCTTCCTTGCACCAGCGCGATGACGCCCCGGTGGACGAGGAACCACGCTTCGAGGAAGAATGGTCCTTCGGCAGCGGCACCGCCAAGGTCGTGCGCCTGCACGTGTCCGGTATCATTACCCGTGAAACCGAGGCCGGCCTGTTTCAGGTACCGGTCGATCCCATCGAGGAATTGCTCCGCGCCATCCGTGCCGCCGACCGCGACGAGGAGGTGCGGGCGATCCTGCTCGAAGTCGATTCCCCGGGCGGCGGCATCACCCCGAGCGACGAGGTGTACACCGCGCTGATGCGGTTCAAGGCCGGGGGCGAAGGCCGCAAGGTCGTGGTGCTGATGCGCGACCTCGCCGCCTCGGGCGGCTACTACGTGGCGATGGCCGGCGATTGGCTGATCGCCCAGCCGACCACGGTGATCGGCTCGATTGGCGTGATCATGCAGAGCCTCAACTGGAAGGTGCTGAGCGACAAGATCGGCGTGACCGACACCACCATCAAATCGGGCGACAACAAGGACATGCTCAATCCGTTCCGCGAAACCAACCCCGAGGAAATCGCCATGCTGCAGGACATGATCGACCGCATGCACACCCGCTTCCGCGGCATTGTCGCGGAAAGCCGGGGCATCGACCCGGTCGCTCTGGCGAATATTGCCGACGGCCGCATCTTCACCGCCGACCAGGCGCTGGAGTTGAAGCTGATCGACCAGGTTGGCTACTGGGATGACGCGGTGGCCCGGACCGCCGAACTGCTCGGCGAGGAATCGGTGCGCGTCGTCCGCTACTACACCACCACGACTTTCTGGGACTACCTCGCCGGCATTAAAAATCCGCTCCCCGCCCCGCTCGCCCGGCTCAACGAATCACCGCGCTTCCAGTACCTCTGGAAACCGTAGGCGGTTCATCGTGCAGACGCGGCGTGAACCGCGTCAGTACTTCGGCACACTCGGATCGACGTCGTTCGACCAGGCGGTGATGCCGCCGGCGAGGTTGATCAACACGCCCGTGTAGCCCGCTTTCCTCAGGTCCTCGATGGCCTTGGCGCTGCGTGCCCCGCCGCGGCACATCACCACGGTCTCGCGGGCGGGGTTGAGCTGAGCGCGCTCGGCGACCACGGTGGCGAGCGGGATCAGCTTCGCCCCGGGGATTTTCGCGATGGCGACTTCGTACGGCTCGCGTACATCGACCAGATCGACCTCGCCCCGGTCGAGGCGCTGTTTGAGTTCAACGGCGGTCATCTGCTGCATGGAATCGGACTCCTGGGTTGGCGGTTGCGTGGAACACGGTTCGGCGGGAAGATCCGTCAGGGCGGTGATCCTTGGATGGTTTCCGCACACCGGACACGCCGGATCGCGGGCATGGTGCAACGTGCGAAACTGCAGGGTCAATGCATCGACCAGCAACAACCGGTCGATCAGCGGTTCGCCGATGCCGAGGATCAGCTTGATCGCCTCATTCGCTTGGATGCACCCCACGATGCCCGGCAACACCCCAAGCACCCCGGCCTCGGCGCAGTTCGGCACCAGCCCGGCCGGCGGGGGCGACGGATACAAACACCGGTAACAGGCGCCGCGGCGCGCATCGAACACCCCGACCTGTCCCTCAAAGCGGAACACTGACCCATAGACCATCGGCTTGCCCAGCAACACACAGGCATCGTTGATGAGATACCGCGCCGGAAAATTGTCGGTGCCGTCGACCACGACATCGTAGTCCGACACCACCGCACGCGCATCCGCTGCGGTCAAGCGAAACGGGTGGGTCACCACCCGCACCTCCGGATTGATCGACGCCAACCGGTCGCGCGCGGAATCCACCTTCAGCCGCCCGACATCGCCCGTGCCGTGGATAATCTGGCGCTGAAGGTTCGATTCCTCCACTACGTCGCCATCCACCAGCCCGAGCACCCCCACCCCGGCCGCCGCCAGATACATCGCCACCGGCGACCCCAAGCCTCCCGCCCCTACCACCAACACCCGCGCCGCCTTCAAGCGTCGCTGCCCCGCCTCCCCCACCTCTGGCAGCAAGAGGTGCCGGATGTACCGCACCCGCTCCTGCGCTGTGAACCCGTTTTCCATGGCGCGCAGCGTAAAGAAATCCACCCCGCCCAGCAACCAGGGACAGAGAACATTCGCGCCCACATTAAAAAAAGGGTTGACGCCACCTCGCGAACAGTCTATCAGTCTAGTATAGTAGTCGTATTATGCTCACCAAGAAAACAAAGTATGCCCTCCGGGCGTTGATTTATCTGGCCAACCAGCGGAATGGGCAACCGGTGTTGATCAGCCGTTTGGCGGCGGACGAGAAGATCCCGAGGAAGTTCCTCGAGCGGATTCTGCTCGAATTGAACAACGAGGGAATCCTCCAGAGCAAGAAGGGCAAGGGCGGGGGCTATTCCCTGCTCCGCCATGCCGATGAAATCAAGATCGGTGATGTCGTGCGCCTGATGGACGGCCCGCTTGCCCCGGTGTCGTGTGTGAGCAAAACCGCCTACGCCCGGTGCAAGGAGTGCGGGGACGAGGCGAATTGCCCGATCCGCGCGGTTATGCATGAAGTGCGCGATGCGATCGCCGAGATCCTGGACAACACCTCGCTGGCGGACATGATGAACATGGGACCAACCACCGAAAGCGCTTGGTTTTACGTCATTTAAGTTTTTTTGCCCTATTACTATACCAATTTGGTGGATTTATGAGCGATTCAAACAAACACATAACAACCGCCCACGACCTAACCGAGGCGGACCAGCGCATCCTGCGTGCGGTGCGCGAGGTGGCATTCGGATCGGTGGAAATCACCATCCACAATGGCCGCGTCGTTCAAGTGGAGCGCCGGGAGAAGATCCGGTTGCCGCAGGAACCCGGCTCCCCGAACGCCGCCCGAGAGTAAGCTTTGCCGACCAGTTCCCTGGAGGCCGAACCAACCCAAACTGAACCAGATGAATGCAGTGCCGACAGACCGGACCTCCGGACGTTACTCGCACAACAGGAGTAACACCATGCGAACCTTTCGCACGCTCGTGACCACCGCCCTCGTGGGCGCTTCGGTTGGCGGGGCTTTCCCGATCCATGCCGAAGACATCAACAACCAGATCCAGCAACTCGACCAGAAAATTCGCGTGCTTGAGCGCAAGCTCGAGATCGCGGACGAGAATACCAAGGCGGCCGCCGAAAAAACGCCGGTCGTGAAGGCCGACGCCTCCGGCTTCTCGTTTGCTGCCCCGGACAAGTCGTTTGAAATCAAGCTGCGCGGCCTCATCCAGCAGGACGCGCGGTTCTTTTTCAACGACGACGCGAACCCGCAAAGCGACACCTTCCTGTTGCGCCGCGTCCGTCCGACCATCGAGGGCACGGTCGGCAAAAACGGGGAGTTCCGCTTCACCCCGGAATTCGCCGGCAGCGGCACGACCATCCTCGACGCCTACACCGGCTACAAGTTCTCGGATGCGTTCCGCTTGCGCGCCGGTAAGTTCAAGGCCCCGCTGGGCCTCGAGCGCCTGCAGTCAGGCTCGGACATCCGCTTCATCGAGCGGGCCCATCCAACCAGCCTCGCCCCGAACCGCGATGTCGGACTCCAACTCTCCGGCGAACTCGTGAAGGATGTCCTGACCTACGAGGCCGGCGTCTTCAACGGCGTGGTTGATGGCGGCAGCGCCGACAGCGACACATCGGACGACAAGGACTTCGTCGGCCGCCTGTTCGCGACCCCGTTCAAGACCACCGACATCGACGCCCTGCGCGGCCTTGGCATCGGCATCGCCGGCAGCATCGGGAAAGAGCAGGGCTCCGGCACCGCAACCGGCCTCGCCTCGTACCGCACCCCCGGGCAGGTCCGCGTGTTCAGCTACCTGACCTCGACCAACACCGCCGACAACGTGCTGGCCGACGGCGACCGCACCCGCTTCGCGCCGCAACTGACCTATTACTACGGTCCGCTGGGCGTGATCGGCGAGTACATCGTGTCATCCCAGGAAGTCCGCAAGGACGACCAGACCACGACGCTCGACAACGACGCGTGGCAGATCGCCACAACCTACGTGCTGACCGGCGAGGAGAACTCGTTCCGGGGCATCAATCCCGCGCGGCCCTTTGATGTGGCCAAGGGGCAATGGGGTGCGTTCGAACTCGCCGCCCGCTACAGCGAGTTAAACGTGGACGACCAGACCTTCCCGACCTATGCGAACCCCAACCGCTCGGTCGCCGGCATCCAGTCCTGGGCGATCGGCCTGAACTGGTATCTCACCCGCAATCTGCGCTCCTCGCTCACCTACGAGCAAAGCGCATTCGATGGCGGCGCGGCCAAAGGCGCGGACCGCGAGGACGAGAACATCCTCTTCGCCCGCTTCCAGGTCTCCTTCTAACCAAACGGGAATTCCTACCATGAAACACATCCGAAAGACCCTGACCCTGCTGACGGCCGCCCTGCTGGCGGTCGGCGCCACCGCCAAGGACATCACCATCCTGAACGTCTCGTACGATCCCACGCGGGAATTCTACGACGAGTTCAACCAGGTCTTCGCCGCGACGTGGAAGGCGCAGACCGGCGAGAACCTTACCATCAAGCAGTCGCACGGCGGCGCGGGCAAACAGGCCCGTGCGGTCATCGACGGCCTGCAAGCCGACGTAGTCACGCTGGCGCTGGCCTACGACATCGACGCCATCGCCGAGAAGGCCCGGCTGATTCCGAAGGAATGGCAATCCCGCCTGCCCGACAACAGCTCACCCTACGTCTCGACCATCGTGTTCCTCGTCCGCAAGGGGAACCCGAAGGGGATCAAGGACTGGGACGATCTGGTAAAGCAGGGCGTTTCGGTGATCACCCCGAATCCGAAGACCTCGGGCGGTGCCCGCTGGAACTACCTCGCCGCCTGGGCCTATGAACTCCGCCGCAACGGCGGGGATCAGGCCGGCGCGCTGGAGTTCCTCCGCAAACTGTACCGGAACGTGCCGGTGCTCGACTCCGGCGCGCGCGGATCGACCACCACCTTTGTGCAGCGCGGCATCGGCGACGTGTTCCTCTCGTGGGAAAACGAAGCCTACCTCGCCATCAAGGAATTCGGCAACGAGTTCGAAGTGGTCTTCCCCTCGGTGAGCATTCTCGCCGAACCGCCGGTTACGGTGATCGACAAGGTGGTGGACAAACGCGGCACCCGTGCGGTGGCCGAGGCGTACCTGAACTTCCTGTATTCGGAGCAGGGCCAGGAACTCGCGGCGAAGCATTTCTATCGCCCGCGTCTCGCCTCGGTGGCGGCGAAGTACAAGGAGCGCTTCCCCGACGTCAACCTGGTCACCATCGACGAGGTGTTCGGCGGCTGGCAGAAAGCCCAGGCCGAACACTTCAACGACGGAGGCACGTTCGACCAGATCTACGGCAAATAACCCTGACGCCTGACGGCGTCACTACAAACGCAACGCGAATAGCGATGTTTGTCGTGCGCCCGTCAGGGCGTTTTCTAAAAAACCTCATGACCACCATCACCCGCAAATCCAATGTGCTGCCCGGCTTT
>CALBHI010000142.1 GCA_937894535.1 uncultured Verrucomicrobiota bacterium | reverse complement strand
CGACCGGTTGGCTTTCCGGGAACAGGGCCTGCATCAGAAGCTTCATGCGCGGGGCAGCGGTTTCGCCGCCGGACACGCCTTCGTCGATCAGCATCGCCACGGCATACCGCGGGGCATCGTAGGGCGCGAAGGCGACCATCCACGCATGGCGTCGCTTTTCGTCTTTGCGCCCGAATTCGGCCGTGCCGGTCTTGCCGGCCATGACCACGCCGGGAATGCGTGCGGTGCGGCCCGTGCCGGTGGGCGACATCACGACGTCTTTCATGCCCAACCGGACAATGGCGAGGTGCTTGCGGTCCCAGAGCATCCGGTTGACCTCAACCGGGTCGAGCGTGCGAAAGGTATCACCTGCCTCCGGGCGCACACCCAGGACCAGCCGCGGCTTGTAGACGATTCCGCCGTTGGCCAGGGCCGCGGTCATGACCGCCATCTGGAGCGGCGTGGCGAGCAAGGCCCCCTGCCCGATCGAGACGTTGCAGGTGTCGCCGTCGCGCCACCCGTCCTCGTACACCCGACGTTTCCATGCCGGATCCGGTACCAGGCCGCGCGCTTCGCCCTCGAGTTCGATCCCGGTGCGATCCCCCATGCCGAAGGCACGGGCCATGTTCGCGATGGCATCGATACCGCTATCGAGCCCGACATGGAAACAATAGACATTGCACGACACTTCAATCGCCTGCTCCAGGTTGACCGGGCCGTGCCCGGAGCGCAGCCAGCAGCGGAAGTTCACATTGCCGAGCTTGAAATAACCGGGGCAGTGGTGGACATCCTCCGGCCTCGCCTTGCCGTTGACCAACCCGGCCAGCGCGGTGATCATCTTAAAGGTACTGCCCGGGGGATACGTACCCGCGATGGCGCGGTGGAGCAACGGCGTGTTGGGATCGTCATTGAGCGTTTTCCAGTTTTCCGAACTGATGCCGGGAATGAACTGGTTGAGGTCGTACCCGGGCGAACTGGCCAGCGCAATCACATCGCCGTTGTTGGGATCGATGACCACGATCGATCCCGCGGTATCGCTGAGGATCGATTCGGCGGTCTGCTGGATCCCCGCATCGAGCGACAGCATCAGGTCATGCCCGCGCCGCGGTGTGCGCATGCCGATGTCGTTGCGGCGGTATCCCGACACATCCACCCGCAACAGCCGCCCGCCGGCCTCGCCGCGCAGCAGGTCATCCATCGACTTTTCCACCCCGGCCCGCCCCGCCATCTCGGGCAGGTAGTAGTGGTACGATTCCTCCTCGTCCTCGACCTTGGCCGGCTCGGCGCGCCCGACATAGCCGATGGCGTGGCAGGCCAGCGCGCCGCGCGGATAGACCCGCACCGGCTGGGTGTAGATGTCCACGCCGGGGACGGACAACCCGGACTCGACCAGCCGGGCCAGAGCCGCCTCCGGCAGTTCGCGCCAGACCAGCAACGGCAATGGCAAGCGACGGCGGATGTGAACGCGGATGGCCTCGCGGTCGATTTCCGGGGTAAGCTGCACGATCGCGCTGAGGTTGGAGATCACCGACTCGACATGGTCCACGGTGCGTTTCAACGGTCCGGGTTGACGCAGCTCTTCGAGGTACAAGGCCACGCCGTGGGCCGGACGGTTTTCGGCCAGCACATTCCCCTGCCGGTCATACAGGCAACCCCGGACACCGGGCAGGCGCACCCGCCGGATGATCTGCTTGGCCAGGTCCACCTCGTACTGCCCCGAGTTCGCCACCTGAATACGCCACAGGAACACCCCCAGCAGGGCAATGCCCAGCAGGAACACCAGCAGCATCAGACGAAGACGCAACAGGTCGTCATCCAATACCGTAGTAGGTGCGTTTCGCGCCTTCATCGTCGGAACTTCCTTCAATCAATCCAAGTTTCTCTTCCAGCAGGTGGGCCAATCCCACGATCACCGGGCCGGTCACCAGCCCGAGCGCGCCCGCACCCGCTACCTTCAGCAGCAGCCAACCGGGCTGCCAACCGATCAAATCCCCCTTCACCAGCATCATGGCCAGAAATACCGTCACCCCGGCATGCAGCAACGACGTCAACACCATGTGGGTCAACGGCGACTGCAGTACGATCACCTCGCGGTACCGCTCGATGATCAACGCCCCCACCGCGAACCCGAATGACGAATAGCCGATCGGGATCAAACTCAAACTGTCCTGGAATAATCCGCCGAGCAGCGCCGCCGCTAGCATCATCGCCCCGCCCCGGAACAACGTGTAGTACACCACGATCGCCCCGAGCACCGGCGTGCTGGCATACCCGAGCCAGGTCAGCGCCGGGATGAACGCCTGCAAGGCCGTGCCGGCCAGCAGAAGGAACAACAGGGCGATCACCTTCATGGCGCCGCTTCCTTCCGTTTCATCACAAAGACGTAGCGAAGGTTTCCGAGGTCGGCATGGGTGATGACATCGGCCTGCTGGAACAGGCCGGAGTGGTCGGTGGTGACACGGTCGATGTACCCGATCGGAATGTTCGCCGGGAACACGCCGCCAAGGCCGGATGCAACCACTTCGTCGCCCGGCTCGATGTCGTCGTTCTTGTGAATGAACTCCATCCGGCAGAACACCTGACCGGACCAGGACGGGCCACGCCCGTTGACCACGCCAAACGAACCGGTGCGGAGGATGCGGGTGGACACCTTGCAGGCCGGGTCGGAGAGCAACAGCACATCGGCGGTGTTGCGCGAAACCGCGACGGTTTTGCCGACCAGGCCGTCCAGCGAAACCACCGCCATGTTTTCGGCGATGCCATGGCCGGAGCCCTTGTTCAGGCGGATGGTCTGCCACCATCCATCACGACTGCGGGCCAGCACTTCGGCGGCAATCCATTCGGTTTCGGGTGGCGGGGCGAATTTCAGCTGGCGGCGCAACTCGGCGTTCTCCGCCTCCAAGGCACGGGTCTGGTTGCGTTCGGCCTGCAGGCGGGCCACTTCCAACCGGAGTTGGTCGTTCTCACGGGCCAGGCTGGGAATGCGGCCCACCGACGAAAAGAAATGCCGGGCGGCCCCGATCAGGCCATCGACCGCGCTTTGCAGCGGACGGGCAGTTTCCCGGAACATCGCCTTGATCCCGGAGGACAGCGATACGGGAAGGTTGAGCAGGGCGAGCACCACCACGGCGACGATCACCCAGCGAATCAAGGTTCGATCATTCACGACATTCCAATCCTGCCAATCGGAGCGGGCCGACACGGCCCGGTCCTGTTACGACGACGCGGCGGGAGGATGATCGGAAGTACGGAGGGATTTAGTAGGTGCGCTCGGTGCGCGCCACCTTGCGGAGGAAATTCAACTCATGCAGGACCACGCCGGTGCCTTCGGCCACCGCGCTCAACGGATCGTCTGCCACATGCACCGGCAATCCGGTCTGTTCGGCGATCAACTTGTCCAGTCCACGCAACAGGGAACCGCCACCCGCCAGCACCATGCCGCGGTCCACCAGGTCCGCGGACAGTTCAGGAGGGCACCGTTCCAAGGTAATTCGCACCGCTTCCACAATGGCGGTAACCGGTTCCTGCAACGCCTCACGGACTTCCTCGGAAGTCAACGTGAGCGTCTTCGGTAAACCGGCGACCAGGTCCCGGCCCTTGACCTCCATGGTCATTTCCTCGTCCAGAGGATAGGCCGATCCGAGGGAGATCTTGATCTCCTCCGCCGTACGCTCGCCAATCATCAAATTATAAACCCGCTTCAGATATTGGACGATGGCTTCGTCCATTTCATCTCCGCCCACCCGAACACTACGGCTGAACACAATACCGGCCAGCGAGATGAGCGCCACTTCCGTGGTGCCGCCCCCGATGTCCACGATCATGTTGCCGGCCGGTTCCTGAACCGGCAAGCCGACCCCGATGGCCGCAGCCATCGGTTCCTCAATCAAAAACACTTCCCGCGCACCAGCATGAACGGCGGAATCCTTGACGGCGCGCTTCTCCACCTCCGTGATGCCGCTGGGTACGGCCACGATGACGCGTGGACGGACCAACTTGCGGCGGTTCTGCACTTTACGAATGAAATAGCGGAGCATGGCCTCGGTGATCTCGAAGTCTGCGATCACGCCGGCCTTGAGCGGGCGAATGGCGACGATGCTGCCGGGGGTGCGGCCCAACATGCGTTTGGCTTCCTCTCCTACGGCCAACACCCGGCTGGTGCCGGCTTGGATGGCCACGACCGACGGCTCGCGCAACACGATACCGCGATCACGCACGTAGACCAGCGTGTTGGCGGTACCAAGATCAATGCCGATGTCGTTGGAAAGAGAATTGAATAAGTGGCCAAACATGTTGGTCAATCCGTGGTTTAAGTGCGGGTACTGTGGTTCAGAAGTACCGTGTCGTCAAGCGATAATCTGGTTTACCCCCCACCAATCACGTTCCAACCCCTGGAACAAACCAAACCGCCCTTTTCCAGTCCTTGGACCATGCACGGGAGCACCCCAACGCACCCCCCGTCCACAACGAGCCAATCGACCGATGCGATCACGCCACACCCCCTTTTCCCGGCGAGCATGCTCTGTCCCCACACCGCCCTGCTGTGTCCCCACACCGCCCCGGCGAGCACCTAGTCTGTCGACTTCTTGAACTCCAACTCCATCGTTTCAACGGTTAGCGCGGACGTTTCGTTCACCCTTAAGGGCCCCACGGCATCGACCGGCAGCCCATGCAGCGCACGTTGCGGGGTATGCAGGACCGCGTAGTGCTCGGCCAGAAGTTGAAAGATCTGCTGTACGGTCCATCCATCGCTGGCGATTTCCTGCCCGTCAGAACAGGTGAGCACCCCCGATGCCGCAACGTGGCAGGTGACCGTTTCCGACCGGGCCACATACCCCAGCACATCGTTGGTGCCAGGTGCCCGGGCCAAGGCAACCCACTCGACCGGTAACCCGGGAAGACCATGATGTGCCGGGGCAACCGAAGCAGGATAAACCCCGTCGTTGAAGAAAAACGACGTCGGCGTTACCGCGGACGCCCAACCGGGGACAGAGCACACCAGCATCAACACGACCCGTATATGGTTCATGTGCTTACCGACCTCCCTGCCGCCACTCCGTTCAACCACCGACACGCGTGCCATACCATGGGTTCGAGAGGGACACCCATTCTACCCGCCATGGACCGCCCCTTCATCTTCATCGACGCTGCAGTCCCGCGCCCGGACTAAACGTCCTGCAATCCCCTGCCCGGGAGCAGGATGCGCCAACCCGGAGGCTGCGCGGATGCTGCATTGTATGTCCCCATAGGCTCTGTCCCCATCGGCTCGGACCCCATCGGCTCGGACCCGCAAACGGGGACAGTGAATGGCCACCCTTTTTGTGAAGGTGACCCGGACATATTGTGTGTCCCCGAGCTTTCAATGGCCTAGACCGAACGACCGCATCCTCCGCGGTTCCGGATGATCAGGTAGTGGCGGAAGGCTGGTGCGAGAGCGGCTGGGAGAGCTGTTCGATGCGGTCGTAGTCGATCGGGGATTTGCGGAAGATCTTGCCGAGGATCGCCCCGACCAGGTTTCGGCGGCGGTCAAGGCGTTCGCCCTCGGTCAGGCCTGACAGGTCCATGAAGCCGGCGGCCATGCTGTCGTGTCCGCCCGACGATCCTTTCCGGGCGATCACGGAACGCAGCAATTGGCTGCACCGCGCGCCGCGTTCGCTGCTGCGCAGCGAAACGAACAATCCGTCGTTCACATGCGCGGTACAGAACGACCAGCGCAGCCCCTCCATGCGCAACAGGAGGTCGGCGACTTCGGCGACGATCTCCGGTTGCTCGATGCCGGACAGGTGGCTCCATGCCGCTTTCTCGTACTTGCGCGCGTTGGTCAGGGCTTCCTGCAGCAGCGCATAGTAGCTGCGCGGCAGCGGGGCATGGCGGATCTTGCCGATGATCTTCAGGTCGGCCCGAGCGGCGAGGTCGATGTACGCCTTGACGTCAGGCTCCTCGTATTCGCGCGAGAGGTCGAGGGTC
>CALBHI010000141.1 GCA_937894535.1 uncultured Verrucomicrobiota bacterium | reverse complement strand
CGGGAATCCCCTGCATGACCTCGGCCGTGGTGGCGAGGTCGGTGACGAAGGTCTTGAGGTTGCGGTTGTTGATGCCGATGATCCCGGCCCCGAGCCGCACCGCACACGCCGCCTCGTCCGCATCGTGCACTTCCATCAATACCGCCAACCCCGCCGCCCGCGCCTCGTCCATCAATCCCGCCAGCACCGCCTCGTCCAACGCCGCGACGATCAACAACACCGCCGACGCCCCGAGCGACGCGGCATGCCACACCTGCCACGCATCCACCACGAATTCCTTGTAGAGCAACGGCAAGGCCACCGCCTCGCGCACCGCCCGGAAGTCCCCTTCCCCGCCGCCGAAATACACCTCGTCCATCAGCACCGACAAGGCCTGCGCCCCGCCGTCCCGGTAGGCCCGGGCAATGGCGGGCGGATCAAACGGATCGCGGATCAACCCGACCGACGGCGACCGGCGTTTGACCTCGGCGATCAACCCGACCGGCCGCGACGTCAAGGCCGCGGCGAAATCCGGGGCAGGACCCCGCGCCGCCGCAGCCTCCTTGAGCCCGGCCAGCGGACGCGCCGCTTTCCACGCCGCCACCTCGGTCCGCTTGTTCGCCACGATCTCCTGCAACTTGTTCATCGCTTGGACTTCTTCATCTTGAGGTATGCTTCAATGAACAACGTAAGGTCCCCGTCTAGCACCGCATCGACGTTGCCCGTCTCGGCATCCGTCCGGTGGTCCTTGACCATCTGGTACGGCTGCAACACATAAGAGCGGATCTGGCTGCCCCAGGCGATCTCGCCCTTGTCGCCATAAAACTTCTCCATCTCCTTGTTCTGCTTGTCGCGCTCAAGCTCGTACAGGCGGGCCATCAGCATCTTCATCGCCTTGTCGCGGTTGGCGTGCTGCGACCGCTCGGCCTGGCACGAGACCACCACCCCGGTGGGAATGTGCACCAGGCGGATGGCCGAGTCGGTCTTGTTGACGTGCTGGCCACCCGCGCCGCTGGAGCGGAAGGTGTCGACCCGCAGGTCCTTTTCCTCGATGGAGATCTCGATCGAGTCGTCGACCTCCGCGACCACATCGCACGCGGTGAAGGAGGTGTGCCGCCGCTTGTTGGAATCGAACGGACTGATGCGCACCAGCCGGTGCACCCCGCGCTCGCCCTTGAGATACCCGTAGGCGTAGGGTCCGCTGATCTGCAAGGTCGCGCTCTTGATGCCCGCCTCGTCGCCGCGCTGCATGTCCATCACCGCCACATCGTACCCCGCGCGCTCGCAGTAGCGGGAATACATGCGCACCAGCATCTGCGCCCAATCGCACGACTCGGTGCCGCCCGCCCCGGCGTTGATGCTGAGGTAGGCGTTGTTGGCGTCGAGCCGGTCGGAAAGCAGGGACTGCAACTCGTACTTGCGGTAGTCGGCCTCGATCTTCTCGAGCATCTTCCGGCATTCACCCTCGGCCGCCTTGGCCGAAGCATGTTCCGTTTCGGCCTCGGCCAACTCCAGCATCACATCGAGATCGTCCAGCTCCGCCCCGATGGTGTCGCACGGCTCGATGACCGATTTGATGCCGTTGGTCTCGGCGATCACCGTGCGCGCACGGTTGGGGTCATCCCAGAAATCCGGCGCGGCCGATCGCGCCTCCAACTCCTCCAGCTTCAGACGTTTGGCATCGACGTCAAAGATACCCCCGGAGTTCGATCAACCCGGCTTTGAGTTCGGCTACCCGCTTGTAGATATCGTCCATCATGCGCTGCTCCTGAGTGACCCGTTTGGGAGTGACGAAAGATAACCGACCACGAGTGGATTACAACCCTTTATGCGGTCCGCCGGCATGCGGCGAGCCGGGTCCGGACATTACGGCGCGGACGCCTCTCCGGCCTCGGGAATCAACGCGATGCGGTGAATCCACAACCGGTCACCCGGGCGTGCCCCGGTGAGAAATAAACCCGCGGTAACCATGCGCTCCACGTCCATCACCCGTCCGTTGGTGACCCGCTCAAACCAGGCGCGCTCGATGCGAATCGCCTGCCGCCCCCGCTCGAGCGATGTCGCCCGCTGAAACCGGTCCGCATAGGGCGGATCGCCCACACGGTCGTCCATGCGCCACCACAAGACCGGCGACTCCGCCGTTCCTTCATAGGACACATCCACCTCGACCGCGGCAACCCCGCTCCAGTCGCGCGGCATGTCGGCGAGGAATAGGCCCGGGTAGGCATCCTCCCCGGTGACCTGTGCCCACCAACCGTGTTGCTCCTCGGTGATGACCATGCCCTGGACATGCCAGCGGCTAGCCACCCACCGCGTGTCAAAGCCGGTTAGCACCGGATACGCGTCCCGCACCACCTGGCGATCGCGCCATACTGATACCGGACGCACCAGGCTGATCGCGATGAGCATGACCGCCACCAGCGCCAGGGCAAGCCGCCGCCGCCCGTTCGCCTGCACCGCCAGCCACACGATCCACCCCACCGCGATACCACCCCAGCCCCAGAGCGCATCCGACCACGAGGGATCCCGCCCCGAGAATCCTTGCATCCACTCGATGAGCGGAACCGCGGCGATAAGCCCGAGCGAAACCGGCGTCCGTGGCAACCTGGCCCGGGCCACCTCCGCCAACGCCACCAGGGTCAACACGGCAAACGCCGGAAGATGCGCCGCATCGAACCACGCCCGCCATACCCGGTCATGGACCTCCGCGGAAAACGGCACCAGCAACACGACAAGCGCGGCCGCGGTGATCACGATCACATGGAGA
>CALBHI010000140.1 GCA_937894535.1 uncultured Verrucomicrobiota bacterium | reverse complement strand
AGGGGGACGGCGAGACGCACGGGAGCGGCGGGCGGATGGCGCTGCAGTTCGGCGATCATCCGTCCCACGTTGCCGCGGCCTTCGGCATCGCGGGCTTTCCAGTAGGCGGGGCCTTCGGCGAAGGCTGGGAATGCGGCCAGCGCGAGAGCGGCGATAACGAGGTGTAGCCGTGAGGCGAGGCGGAAGGGAGCGTGGTTCATGGGGTCAGGCTTTCATAGATCGCCAAGGTCTGGCGAGCGGTTTTTTCCCAGGTGAAGGTGGCGGCGCGGGTGATGCCGTATCGGGCATAGAGTTCGCGCAGGCGGGCATCGCGGGCGAGGCGGACCATGGCGTCGGTCAAGGTGTCGGGCCGGTCGGGGTCGATCAGCAGCGCGGCATCGTCGGCGACTTCGGGGAGCGAGCTGGAATTGCTGCAGATGACCGGGGTGCCGCAGGCCATGGCTTCGAGCACGGGGAGGCCGAAGCCTTCGTAGCGGGATGGCAGGACGAAGACGTCGGCGTGCTGGTAGGCGGTGACGAGGTCGGCGTCGGGGACATAGCCGCTCCAGGTAATCGCGTCGTCGAGGTGCAGCGAGGTGGCGATCTGGCGGGCTTCGGGGTAACGCGGATCATCGCCGCCCACCACGCGAAGGCGGGCGGGGTGGCCGAGTTTGCGCACGGCGTGAAGGCAACGGATGAGCAGGGGCAGGTTCTTGTAGGGATCGCGCCGGCCGACGTAGAGGAACTCGACGTGGTCGCGTTCCGGTTTGCGGGCGGGCGTGTAGACGGGGCGGACGCCTTCGTGGACGACGTGGATTTTCTGCTGGTGCAGCATGGGCGGGAGCAGGTGCGCCTCAATGTCGCGCCGGGTGTGGTCGCTCACTGCGATGATGCTGTCGGCCTGGCGCGCGACCTGGTGCATCAGCCAGCGGTAGACGGGGAACAGACGGTTTTTCTTCGAGCGCGGGGCGTGGTCGCGGAACAGCAGCGGGATCAGGTCGTGGATGGTGACGACGCGGCGGATCGGGCCCATGCCGCGCAGGGGCATCATGCTGTTGGTGGCGTGGAAGACATCGACGCCGAGATCGCGCAGCAGGCGAGGGGTGGTCCATTGGTCGCGCGGGGAAAAGGGGCCGTGGCCGAGCTGGTGTGCGGTGAAGGCGTGGTGGTTGGCGTAGCCGGTTTCGTGCGCGGTGCGCTCGGCGACCTCGGGATGGTTGAACAGCAGGGTGAAGCGGTGGTCGGGATTCAGGCGGACCAGGGCGGCGATCAGTTCCTGTGTGTAGAGGCCGATGCCGGAGATTTCGGGAAAAATCCACCGGGCATCGAGAGCCATGTGCAGCGGTCGCTTCAACGGGTAATACTCCGGTACACGTCCCAGGTGGCGCGGGCGGTGTTTTCCCAGGTGTAGCGGGTCACGTGTTGTGTGCCGCGGGCGACGAGGTCGGCGCGGCGGGCGGTGTCGCCGAGCAGGGCGTTCAATGCGGTGATCCAGCCATCGAGGTGAAAGTGGTCGATCAGCAACGCGGCATCGCCAAGCACTTCGGGCAGGGAACCGGTGGCGGCGGCGGCCACCGGGGTGCCGCACTGCATGGCCTCCAGCGGCGGGAAGCCGAAGCCTTCGTAGATCGACGGGATGACGAACAGTTCCGCGCCGCTGTAGAGCGGGGCGAGGTCGGTTTCGTCCACGTATTCGAGCAGGCGGATGCGGTCACGCTTGGGCGAGGCATCGCGGCGCTCGAAGATTCCGTCGGTTTTCCATCCCTTCATGCCGGCGATGACCAGGTCGCCATCGAAGGGCAGGCGCTCGAAGACATCGATGAGGAAGGGATAGTTCTTGCGCGGTTCGAGGGTGCCGACGCTGAGCAGGTAGGGGCGGTCGAGCTGGAGGCGGCGCCGGGTGGCGGCGATGGCCTCATCGGGGGCGCGCCGGTGGTGGGGCGAGAGGCCGGACGGGATGGCGCGCAGCCGGTCGGCCGGCACGTGGAGCAGCTCCTCCAGTTCGCGGGCGGTGAAGGCGGAGACGCAGATGATCGCATCGGAACGTTCCACGGTCTGGCGGATACACCGGGTGAGGTAGTGGTAGTTGCGCACCTCGATGGTGTCGGGGAAACGCAGGAAGGCGGCGTCGTGGATGGTGGTCACGGAGCGGCCGCGGGAGAGGGGCGGGCGGATGAAGTTCGGGAAATGGTACACATCGGCGGCCCCGGCAAACCAGTTGAAGGGCGGTTGGTGGATGGTCTTCCACGCTTTTTGCACGATACGGCCGGGGAGCCAGGTCACCGCGCGGGTGGAGGTTCCGGGCGGGGTGAAGTCGCAGCCGCGCCGTTTGAAATCGAAGTAGAAGAGGGACAGTTCGTCACCGCCCGTGGCGGTGGCGGCGAGATGGAGGGCCAGTTCGCGGGTGTAGCGGCCGACACCGGCGCGCTGGGCGAGGGCGGATTGGATGTCGAGGCAGACCTGCATAGAGGGGATCAACATTCACCATTCGACGTGCAACATTCAACTTCCAAATGCGGAAGGGGCGGCGGGGCCGGGCTATTCGATCTCGAGGATCTTGATCGCGCTGCGGTCTTCGGTGGCGTTCAGGTAGTCGGTGGTGCGGTATTCGCTGGTCTTGGCGAGTTTTTCCAGCACTTCGGCCAGCTTGTTGGCGGCTTCGAGGGCGGTATCAAGCAGCATGGTGTGCTCCGGATTGCCGTCGGCTGGTTGCTGCAGTTTGAGCAGGCCGATGCTGGTCAGGAGTACGGTGGCGGGTTGGCCGAGGTGGTGGCAGGCGGCGGCGAGGCTGGCCAGCATCGCTTCGCGGGTTTCGGCCTCGCGCACCGCGGTGTCTGCGCGCAGGCGGTCACTGATGTCGATGAAGGAGAAGACCATGCCGCTGACATCGTCGTCGTCATCGATGTTGCGGGCGGCGGCGACATGCAGTGCGGTGGTGCGGCCATCGAAGCCCTGCGCCACGAGGTCGCCATTCCATTCGCGTTCCGAATCCATGATCATATCGAGCATGTGCTGGGCCTTGGCACGGTCCTTCCACAGGTTGAGGATGCTCTGGCCCTGCAGTTCGCGCTCGGAGGTGCTGCCCCACAGCTTTACTGCGGCGGGGTTGACATACACGATGATGCCCATCGGGTCGGCGACGGCGATGCCGGAGAGGCAGTTGGTGATGGCGTTGTAGCCGGTGCGCAGCAAATCCTCCGCCTTCTTGCGGACGGTGATGTCGCGGAAAAAGCAGATGATGGTGTCGCGGCCGCCGAGGTAGTTCGCGGAGATCTCGACGGGGAAGATCGATTCATCGGTGCGCCGGATATAGGCCTGCACGAGCACATGGCGTTTCTCGGCGAGGCCGCGGTGGATCAGCGCGACCAGTTCGTGGCTTGCCCCGGAGATGAAGTCGGTGATGTTGCGTTCGCGCAGCGCCGTCTCGTCGAGGTCGAGGAATCGTTGCAGCCGTTCGTTGGTGTCACGGATGCGTCCATCCTCGTGGCAGATGGCGACGCCGTCATAGAGCCCACGCAGCAGGTGCTGGCACAGGGCTTGGTCCCGGTCGTCTCCGGCCGTCGGCGCGGTGGCTGATTCGGTTGGCGGTATGGGCGTCATCAACCGGGGATTATACTGCGCCCCGGCCCGGGAATCGAGTAAATCAGCGGATATTCGCCCAACGGCGTACTAGCCATCCGGATGCTGCTTGCGGTGCAATCCGTTATTGATCAGGTAGTTGCTAGATGTGAATGGTGCGTTTGTGCACGGCGAGGGCGGCCTCGTGGATCGCCTCCGAGATCGACGGATGGGCGTGAACAATACGCGAAAGGTCTTCGGCGCTGGCACCGAATTCCATGGCGACGACGGCTTCGGCGATCAATTCCGAGGCGGCGGGGGCGATCATGTGCACGCCGAGGATGCGGTCGGTTTTGGCATCGGCGATGACCTTCACCAAGCCCGAGGTGATGCCCATGGCCTTGGCGCGACCGCTGGCGGCAAGCGGAAACACGCCGGTGTTGTATTTGCGCGCGGAGGCCTTCAGTTGTTTTTCGGTCTTGCCGACCCAGGCGATTTCCGGCGCCGTGTAGACGACCCACGGGATCGTGTCGTGGTTGAGGCGGGTTTCCTGGCCGGCGATGCGTTCAGCGACCATGACGCCTTCCTCGCTGCCCTTGTGGGCGAGCATCGGGCCACGCACGACATCACCGATGGCGTAGATGTTGGGCAGGTTGGTGCCGCAGTGTTCATCGACATGGATGTAGCCGCGTTCATCGAGTTCGAGGCCGACTTCGGCGGCGCCGAGGCCCTGCAGCATCGGTTTGCGGCCGACGGCGACGATGACCTTGTCGCACTCGAGGGCGTGGTCGCCGGACTCATCCTGGTATTGGACGACGACCCCGTCTTCGCGGGCGGTCGCGGAAAGCACGCGGGCACCGAGGCGGATGTCGAGGCCCTGGCGCTTGAATTCCTTCTGCGCTTCCTGGGCGATCTGGTCATCGGCCATGGCGAGGAAGGAGTCCATCGCTTCGAGCAGGATGACCTCCGAGCCGAGGCGTTTCCACACCGAACCGAGTTCAAGGCCGATCACACCGGCGCCGATGATGACCAGGCGGCGCGGCACGCTGGTGAAGTCGAGGGCTCCGGCCGACTCGAAGATACGCTTGTCGTCGATCAGCACGTTCGGGATATGGCGCGGGGCGGATCCGGTGGCGATGATGATGTGTTCGGCCTCGATGGTTTGCTCGCTGCCGCCATCGGTCGGCGTCACCTCGACCTTGTGCCCGGGCACCAGGCGGGCCTTGCCGGGGATCCATTCGACCTTGTTCTTCTTGAAGAGGGATTCGACGCCCTTGGTCAGCGTGGTGACGACCTTGTCCTTGCGGGCGGCCATCGCGGCGACATCGAGGGTTACCTCGCCGGTGCGGATGCCGTGGGCCCCAAGTTTGTGCAGGACTTCGTAGTAGTGTTCCGACGATTCCAGCCAGGCCTTCGAGGGAATGCACCCGACGTTCAGGCAGGTGCCGCCGAGCGCGGGCTTGCCGTCCTTGCCGATCCAGGCATCCACGCAGGCGGTGATCTTGCCGAGTTGGGCGGCGCGGATGGCGGCGACATAGCCGGCCGGGCCGGCACCGATGACCAGGACATCAAATTTCTTCATGGGGTTCTTCCAGCGTTCTTACAGTTGAAGGAGCAGGCGGGCGGGATCCTCGAGGTTCTGCTTGATGTGCACGAGGAACTGCACGGCTTCGCGGCCGTCGATGATCCGGTGGTCGTACGACAACGCGAGGTACATCATCGGGCGGATGACCACCTGGCCATCCTCCGCCACCGGGCGGTCCTGGATGCGGTGCATGCCGAGGATCGCGCTCTGGGGCGGGTTGATGATCGGGGTGGACATCAACGAACCGAAGACACCGCCGTTCGAGATGGTGAAGGTGCCGCCGGTGAGTTCCTCGAGGTCGAGTTTGCCGGCCTGGGCGCGCGCGGCGAAGTCGGCGGTGGCCTTCTCGATCTGGGCGAGGTTGAGGGTCTCGGCGTTGCGGATGACCGGGACGACGAGGCCGCGTTCGCTGCTGACCGCGACGCCGACGTGGTAGTTGCCGTAGTAGACGATCTCGTCGCCCTCGACCGAGGCGTTGACCACCGGGAAGCGCTTGAGCGCCTCGACCGCGGCCTTGACGAAGAAGGACATGAAGCCGAGCTTCACCTTGTGTTCCTTCTCGAAGGCGTCGCGGTGGCGGGCCCGCAGATCCATCACCGGCTTCATGTTCACCTCGTTGAAGGTGGTGAGCAGGGCGGCGGTGTGCTGGGCCTCGACAAGGCGCTCGGCGATACGGGCGCGCAGCCGGGACATCTTCACGCGGCGGACCGCGGTATCGGCGGCCGGCTCGCGCGCGGCCTGCGGGGGGATGACTTCCTCGAGGCCCTTGCTCTCCACGCTGGCGTCGCCGTAATGGGTGGCGAGGTGGGGCGAGTGCTCGAGGTGGCGGATCACGTCGGCCTTGGTGATGCGTCCACCGCGTCCGGTGCCGTTGATCTCGGATGTGTTGAGGTTGTTTTCCAGGATCAGCTTGCGGACGGCGGGGCCGAGGTCGTCGTCAATCTCCACCGCGGGTGCGGCCGGCTTGCGCGCGGGTGCGGCTGGTTTGGCCGACGCCGCCGGGGCCGGGGTTTTCACGGCCGCGGCGACCGGGGCGGATGCCTCCGCCGGAGCGCTGGGGGCCGGGGCGGCGGGCTTGACTACCTCCGAGGTTTCGATCTGGCCGATCACTTCGCGGCTGGCCACGGTGTCGCCTTCCTTTTTGCTCGCCGCCTTCAGCACCCCGGCGGCCGGGGCGGTGACTTCGAGGACGATCTTGTCGGTTTCGATATCGGCGATCTTCTCGTTTTTCTGAACGGTATCGCCGGGTTTCTTGTGCCAGGCGGACAGGGTGCCTTCCTGGATCGATTCCGGAAACGGCGGGGCATTGATCGGGGCCATCATGGGCGTTTTTCTCCAAGTTGGTGGTGGCTCGGTTGGGAAGCGGTCAGTTGCGGCACCTGGCTGAGGTCGCGCTTGGTCGAGGCGGTGGCGAGGGTCAGCGCATGGTTGACCAGCGTGCGCTGGCGCTCCACGGACTTGTGGTAGTCGCCACCGGCCGGGGCGGCCATGGCCATGCGGCCGGCATAATACAGCGTCTGCCGCTCGGTCAGGCAGGTGCGGATGGCGTGCTGGATGGAATACCACGCGCCCTGGTTCTGGGGTTCCTCCTGGCACCAGCAGATCTCGGTGGCGTTGGGGAACTTGGCGAGCTCGGCGATGAGGACCTCGGCCGGGAACGGATACAATTGTTCGAGGCGCAGCAGGGCGATGTTGGCGATGCCGGTTTCGCGCCGTTGTTCCAGCAGGTCGAAATACACCTTGCCGGAGCAGATGACCACGCGCTCCACCGCGGCGGCATCGATCGGGTCGATCTCGCCAATCACCATCTGGAACCCGCCGGTGGCGAGTTCATCGAGGGTGCTGAAGGAGATCTTGCGGCGCAAGGTGCTCTTCGGGGTCATCACCACGAGCGGCTTGCGGTAGGGGCGGACCATCTCGCGGCGCAACATGTGGAACATCTGGGCGGCGGTGGTCGGGTAGCAGACCTGGATGTTGTCCTGCGCGCAGAGCTGCAGAAAACGCTCCAGCCGCGCGGAGGTGTGTTCGGGGCCTTGGCCTTCCCAGCCGTGGGGGAGGAACATCACGAGGCCGGTCAACAGGCCCCACTTCTGCTCGGCGGCGACGATGAACTGGTCGATGATGACCTGGGCGCCGTTGACGAAGTCGCCGAACTGCGCTTCCCAGATCACCAGCGAATTCGGATCGGCGGCGCTGAAGCCGTATTCGAAGCCGAGCACGGCCTCCTCGGACAGGACGGAGTCGATGACGGTGAACTTGGGCTGGTTTTCCGCGACGTGCTGGAGCGGAATGTACTCGTCGCCGTTGATCATGTTGTGCAGCACGGCGTGGCGGTGGAAGAAGGTGCCGCGCCCGCTGTCCTGTCCGGAGATGCGGATCTTGTAACCGTCCTCCAGCAAGGTGGCATAGGCCATGATTTCGGCAAAACCCCAATCGATGGGCAGTGCGCCGGCGGCCATCTTCACGCGGTCGTCATAGATCTTGGCCACGCGCGGGTGGAGTTCGAAATCCTCGGGCGGGGTGCTCAGCTGGTTGCCCAGGCGTTTGAGGCGGGTGATCGGCACGGCGGTGTCGGCGGCGTCGAACCAGCGGGCCTGGAGAAATTTCCGCCAGTCGGTGCGGTATACATTCGGTGCGTCATCGACCAGGCCTTCCACGACCTGTTCGCCGGCCTCGAGCTTGGCCCGGTACGCCTTGAGCAGGTCGTCGGCCTGCTGGGCGGTGATGATGTTTTCCGCGACGAGGCGGTCCGCGTAGATCTTGCGGGTGGTGTCCTGCTTGCGGATCTTCTTGTACATCATCGGCTGGGTGGCCGCCGGTTCATCGGCCTCGTTGTGGCCGTGCCGCCGGTAGCAGACGAGGTCGATGAAGACGTCGGTGTGGAACCGCATGCGGAAGTTCAGGGCAAGCTGGGTGATGAAGGCCACCGCCTCCGGATCGTCGCCGTTGACGTGGAAAATCGGGGCCTGGATGACTTTGCCGACGTCGGTGCAGTAGTGCGAGGAGCGGGCGTCCTGCGGATGGCTGGTGGTGAAGCCGATGCGGTTATTGACCACGAGGTGGATCGAGCCGCCAACGGAATAACCCCGGACCTTGGCGAGTTGTGCGGTCTCGTACACGACACCCTGGCCGGCCAGCGCGGCATCGCCGTGGACCATGATGGCCAGCACCTTGTCGTTGCCGCGTTCGGTGCGGCGTTCCTGCCGCGAGCGCACCGAACCCATCGTCACCGGGGCGACGATTTCGAGGTGCGACGGGTTGAAGCCGAGGGCGAGGTGGACCGGGCCGCCGGGAGTCATCACGTCGGATGAATAACCCTGGTGGTATTTCACATCGCCGGTGGCCCCGTTGCGCCAGGCGTGTTTGCCCTCGAATTCCGAGAACAGTTCCGCCGGCGATTTTCCCATCACGTTCACCAGCACGTTGAGCCGGCCGCGGTGGGCCATGCCGATGACGATTTCCTCGATGCCTTGCGTTCCGCCGCGGTGGACGATCTCATCGATCATGGTGATCAGGCCTTCGCCACCCTCGAGCGAAAACCTTTTCTGGCCGACGTATTTCTGGTGGAGGTGGGTTTCCAGGCCTTCGGCCGCGGTTAACCGCTCGAGCAGGCGCAACTTGAAGTCCGCCGGGTAGTCGGGATTGGTGCGGGTGAGTTCGAGCTGATGCTGGATCCACTCCTTCTGCTCGACGTCGGAAATGTGGATAAACTCCGCGCCGATGCTTTCGGTATAGGTCTCCTTGAGCATCTCGATAATCTCGGATAAGGGCATTTCGGCGCGCCCGCCCAGTCCCCCGGTGTTGAACACCAGACCCATGTCCTGTTCGGTCAGCCCATGATAGATCGGCTCCAGTTCCGGGATGTGCGGCATACCGCGCAGCTTGATCGGGTCCACGGCAGCGCGCAGGTGCCCGAGCAGGCGGTAGGCGTGGATCATGCGCAGCACGGCCGATTGCTTGCGGGCCATCTCAAGGCTGTGCACGCCCTGCATGGAGTAGGCCGCACCCGGCCGTGCCGGCGCGGTCTCCTTGAAATAGTCGCGGATTTCCTGCTGGCTCGGCTCGCGGTCATCGCCGTGGCCGTTGCGCAAACTATCAAAATACACCCGCCACCGCTCCTCCACCGCAGCGGGATCGTTCAGGTACTGCTGGTACAAACTGTCGAGGAAATCGGCGCTGCCGGCATAGATGTGCGACGAGCTGGAAGTTCGTGTCATAGGGTTCATTCCACCGCGTTTCACGGCAAAAATAGATTAGGCCAGTATCCTCCGCGACCCGAGTGGTTTCAAGTGGATTCGGAGGAAATCGGACCGGATTCGCGGCGTGTCCGTTTAGCCGAACCTGTTGCTAGACGGCGGCATGCAGATACAACGGCACGAGTGGCTCCGGTGGAACGCTTGAATGCAGGCGGAGCTTGGCGAGGCGGGCGATGGCCGCGGCATCCGGGGTCAACACGTGGGCGGTCGGCCACCCCGTGACGGCCGCGGGGTGGGGGGTGGCCACAGGGGTTTCCGTCGGGATGGCGCGCAGGACGTCGGTGCGGGGAGCCACCCGCCATGGCACCGGCTCGTCCTTCCGGTCCCGCGTGACGTGGCCGTACCACCACGCCTCACGCCGCGCATCCCCGACCACCCACAACGCAGCCGACCCGGTGGCCTCCAGCCATAGCCGCGCCGCCGCTTCCATGCTGCTGACCGCCACGACCGGGCGTCCGCCCGGGGCGGCCCAGGCCTGCACCGCGAGCAGGCTGACCCTCAGGCCCGAATAGGCACCCGGTCCGCGGCCGACCGCGAACAGCTCCAGCTCCGCCCACTGCCAGCCCGCCCCGCGCATCAACGCCGCGCCCGCATCAAACAGCCGTTCATGGCGCGACCGCTCCTCGAACCAGCCGGTCTGCGCGACCAGCGTGTCGTCATCGAACAGTGCCATGCTGGCCTGTGTGGTGGAGCAATCGAGGGCGAGGATTTTCATGGCCGTACCCTGCGGGTGACGCGAATGGTTCGCTGGTGGAGGTCGTCGCCGTGTTCAAGCGCGACATCGATGGTGTCCGGCGGAAGCAACTCGGCGATGCGCTCCGCCCACTCGATCGCCGTGATCCCGTCGCCGGGCAGGTACTGGTCGATCCCGATGTCCCACGCTTCCTCGGTGCCGGCAAGGCGATACAGGTCCAGATGGTACAGGCAACGCGGGCCGCGGTATTCGTTGATCAGCGTGAAGGTGGGGCTGTGCACGGGAGCGGTGATGCCGAGGCCGGTGGCCATCCCGCGCACGAAACAGGTCTTGCCCGCGCCGAGATCCCCGTGCAAGGCAATGACCGTGCCGTCCGGCAACCCCTGCGCCCACGCGGCGGCCCAGGCTTCGGTCGCCTCCGGGCTTTCGGTCTGGATGGTGATGGATTCGCTCACGGTGGCGCGCATCATACGATAACCAGCCCGGCTGTCCAAGGATTGGAACGCACCCCGCAGGCATCTTCCAACCTCGGGACAACGACGGCCCGGCTTGGCATCGGGTGTTTTCCAGCTTAGATTTGCACCATGAAACATGCAGCGATCCTGATGGCCTGGGCCTTGGCGGCATTGTCCGTCCGGGCGGAAACCGCCGAAAAAATCATCCACGACTTTACCCCGGGCGATGGTCCGGGCGGTTGGGCGGTCGAGGATGACGGGGTGATGGGGGGACTGTCCAAGGGTGGCTTTACCATCAGCGAGGACGGGCATGGCGTGTTCTCCGGAGACGTCTCGCTCGAAAACAACGGCGGCTTTTCCTCGGTCCAGTGCTACATGGATCCCATCGATGTGTCGGCTTACCGGACGGCCTGCCTGCGGATCAAGGGCGACGGGAAGCGCTACCGGTTCCTCGTCGAGGCCGAACCCGATGCCTGGCACTATTACGAAGCCGAGTTTCCCACCAGCGGTGCGTGGGAGACCGTGGAAATACCCTTCGACGCCCTTGTTCCGGTGCGCCGTGGCGACCGCCTCGACAAACCGAACTTCCCCGGCCAAACCCTCGCCCAGGTCCGGTTGATGATCG
>CALBHI010000139.1 GCA_937894535.1 uncultured Verrucomicrobiota bacterium | reverse complement strand
TTGCGCAGAATAACGGTGATCTTTGGCACGCTTGCTTCGCTGTATGCGTACAGCACCTTGGCGCCATGCCGGATGACGCCGGCGTGTTCCTGGTCCACCCCCGGGAGGTACCCGGGCAGATCGACGAGGGTCACCAGCGGAATGTTGAAGGAGTCGCAGAACCGGATGAACCGTGCGGCTTTGTCGCTGGAATCACAATCAAGAACTCCTGCCAGCACCATGGGCTGGTTGGCTACAAACCCGACGGTCTGCCCGTCGAGCCTGCCAAACCCGATGACGATGTTGGCCGCCCAGAGTTCCTGCACTTCGAAAAAGTCGCTGTCGTCAGCTATGGCACGGATCACGTCGCGGACGTCATACGGCTGCATCGGGTTGGTCGGGAAAATGGTGTCGAGCTTGTACTGGCGCGACTTCGGGGCTTTTTTCGGGAACACCTCGGCCTTTTTGTCGTTGTTCCAGGGGATGAAACTAACCAGCTGCTTGATCTGGTCGAAGCATTCTGTTTCGCTTTCGGCAAAGAAATGGGCATTTCCGGTGATCTCGGCATGCACCCGCGCACCCCCGAGATCCTCCATCGAGATCTCCTCTCCAAGCACCGTCTTGATCACTTCGGGCCCGGTGATAAACATCTTGGAAATCTTATCGACCACGAAAACAAAGTCGGTGAGCGCAGGGCTGTAAACGGCGCCGCCCGCACAGGGTCCCAGGATGACCGAAATCTGTGGTATGACGCCGGAAGCCTGTGTATTGCGGTAAAAGATCTCACCGTAACCCGCAAGGGAGTTGACCCCTTCCTGGATTCTGGCGCCGCCGCTGTCGTTGATCCCGATCAGGGGAACCTTCATCTTCATGGCGTGATCCATGATCTTGGTGATCTTCTTGGCGTGCATGTAGCCAAGAGAACCGCCGGCCACCGTGAAATCCTGCGCGAAAATACAGACGGGCCACCCGTTGATCGAACCGGTGCCGGTAATGACACCATCGCCCGGCAGGTACTTCTTATCCATGTCGAAATCCTGGCCGGCATGTTTGACGAACAGGTCGTATTCATGGAAAGTGTTGGGGTCCAGCAAGGCAAGGATTCGTTCCCTGGCGGTC
>CALBHI010000138.1 GCA_937894535.1 uncultured Verrucomicrobiota bacterium | reverse complement strand
CCTTGGGAATGCGGCCGCCGAGTTTCTGGAACTTCTTGGGGTCTTTCAGGAAATCGACGATCTCCTGCAGTTCCTCTTTCGCCTCTTCGATGCCCGCGACATCGGTGAACATGATCTTGTTCTTGCCGCGCGTCAGCAGGCGGGCCCGGCTCTTGCCGAAACTCATCGCCCCCTTGCCGGCGGCCTTCATCTGGCGAATGAACAGGAAGTACAACAGGCCGAGAATCAGGATGAAGGGGATGATGCTCGACAACAACTGCATCACAAACGGGTTCTGGGTGGTAAAGTCGAAGTGGACACCCTTGGCGACCAGCAGCTTCTGCAGTTCCTCGGTGTCGGCCACGTTGACGCGGAACTTCTTGTGGCGGCCCATTTCGTCCATCGTGAGCATCTCGCCCTTGACGTGGCGGAAGCCGGTGGCCTCAAGCACGATCTCCAGTTTGCGGATTTCGCCGTTTTCGACCATCTGGATGAAGTTCGGGCTGTAGGGGATCTCCTCAACCTTTTCCTGCCCGTTCTTGAATACCTGGTAGGTAGTCAGGAACAGCGCCAACAGCAGGAACCAGACCGCCAACCCGCGCAGGGGGGCCTTCGCTCCGCCAAATCCCGAATCATTCCGATTGTTGTCCTTGGAATCCATAGTTTCCATCATTCATGCCGCCACAGGGGCGGACCGGTTGATCTTGATTAAGTGGATCAATGTACCACGCGATTGGGCGGGCACCAACCCTAAACGGCAGGGGGACCGAACTATCGTCAGACCCGTGGTTCCCCCTCGCTAACGACCTCGGCCGACGGGATTTGTTCAATCCGGATGTGCCAGGAGGGTGCCTGGGGACCGGCCACGGCCACATTCCGGGCAATGCGGTATCCGGCGACCCAGGCCACGTCCCCGCCGATCGCCAGTACCGGCACAGCGTTTCGCCGGGCCGCCGGGATTTTGTGGTTGATGAACAGCTCCTTGAGGGCGACCGATCCACGCAACCCGGTCGGGGCGATCCGGTCCCCCGCTCGCCGCGACCGCAGGATCCACGGAGCCATCGCACCGTCCACCCGTGCGACATAGGCCTCGGCCGGCAACAGCCCGATCGCCGTCCTGCGGCCTTTGCGATACCCGGTGGATGGCTCGACCCGAACCTGCCACGGCATACCCGGCACACGCGTCAAACCCGGAACGGCCAACGGCACCTCGGGCCACGCGATGAACCGCTCCTGCGGCATCGAATCCCGGCACACCAGGGAGGAACCGTCGCGCACGACCCACCCCACTCCGGGGAGCCGGACGGGTTCGCAGTCCAGGTTGTTGGCGAGGCGGCGGATCGCCTCGATGCGGCGGAAATCGATCGCCCGGCCCAGCGGTGCGCCATGGCCAATCCACGCCCGCAGCCGGCGGCGTTGATCGGCCACCGATCGCCGGGTCCAACCGCGCACGGACAGCGGTTGATCGCGGCGGGGGATCTTCTGCCGGGCACGCCAGGCGGCCGCGCCGGCATTCTCCTCGCGGGCAATGTCAGCGAGTCGTACCAGGGCAGCCACCGCAGCGGGAAACCCTTCCGCGGCGAGCATCGGCAGCAACCGGTGACGGACCCGGTTGCGGAGGATGGCGAGGTCGGTATTGGAGGCATCGTCGCGCCAGGCAAGACGGTGCCTGGCCAGAAAGGCTCGGGCCTCGGCCCGGCTCATGTCGAGCATCGGCCGGATGATGACCAGGCCGGGTTGCGGTTCGGCACGGTAGGCCATGCCGGCCAGCCCTTCGAGTCCGGCCCCCCCCAACAACCGCATCAACACCGTTTCCGCCTGGTCGTCGCGGTGGTGGGCCAGGGCCACGGCATGCGCGCCGGTTTCGCGCAGGGCGCGGAGGAAAAAGGCATGCCGCGCCGCCCGGGCGGCCATTTCCATCGAGTGTCCCGGCGAATCCGCCTGTACCGCGGGCACCGCGATGTGCTCCACGAGAAACGGCAATCCGCGACGCGCACACAGGTCGCGCACGAAATCGGCATCGGCATCGGCATCGGCGCCACGCAGGCCGTGGTGGAGGTGGGCGACGGTGAGGCGGAGTTGCCAGTGTTCGCGCAGGAACCAGAGGGCGTGCAACAGGGCGATCGAGTCGGCACCACCCGAACAGCCGATCACGACATGCTGTCCACGGCGGAGCAAGGCGCGGTCGCGGATCGTCTGGTCAATCCGCCGCAGCATCGTCCTGATCCTCCTGGTTTTCCCGCGTGGTTCAGGCCACCGGGGTCAGCCGGTCCACGCCGCCCATGTACGGCACCAGCGCGGGCGGTACGAGCACCGAGCCGTCTTCCTGCTGGTAGTTCTCGAGAATGGCCACGACGAGGCGGGCCAAGGCGACGCCCGATCCGTTTAGCGTGTGGACAAAGGCGGTTTTCCCGTTCGCGTCGCGGTAGCGGATGTTTGCGCGGCGGGCCTGGAAATCCTCGAAGTTGCTGCACGAGGAAACCTCGAGCCAGCCGTTCTGGCCGGGGGCCCATAATTCGATGTCATAGCACTTGGCGGCGGCGAAACTCAGATCGCCGGAACAGAGCTGCAACACACGGTAGGTCAGGCCCAGTTCCTGCAGGATGACTTCGGCGTTGCCGACCAGCGCTTCGAGTTCCGCGTAGGAGGTGGACGGCTCGACGAACTTCACCAGTTCGACCTTGTCGAACTGGTGCACACGGATGATGCCGCGGGTATCGCGCCCGGCGGCACCGGCTTCGCGGCGGAAACACGGCGTGTAGGCGGTGAGGTACACCGGGAGCGGACCGGGCAGGACCTCGTCGCGGTAGATGTTGGTCACCGGCACCTCGGCGGTCGGGGCAAGGTAAAGGTCATCGGCCCCGATGTAATACATGTCCTCTTTCATCTTCGGCAGCTGGCCGGTGCCGGTCATCGACGCGGCATTGA
>CALBHI010000137.1 GCA_937894535.1 uncultured Verrucomicrobiota bacterium | reverse complement strand
TGAACAAGAACCTGCAGAAGGAAACCATCATCCGCAAAACCGTCGACCTTCACTTCCGCCTCGCCCAACCCTGGACCTGCCTGATCGTGACCCTGCTGGGCATCCCGTTCGGCAACCAGACCGGTCGCAAAGGTGCCCTGCTCGGATTCGTCCTTTCGATCGGCTTGTTTTTTGGCTATTACGCCCTGATCAACTTCGGCTTGTACATCGGTAAGGAAGGGTGGATTCCGGCTTGGCTGGCCGCCTGGTTCCCGAACGTGGCCTTTTTTACGACCGGGTGCTACCTGATCCACCGCATGCGCTGATTGACTCGTTTGACCTTCGTTGTTTCCGTGGTACGTTATCGGATCGCACAGGAAGTACGGAATGAACGAATCATACAAGCACCTGAAGGATGTCGTGGTCATCGCCGAGGATGAAACCGGCCACCGCCAACCCCAGACCTTCCAGATGTGCGGCCTGGGTCTTCAATTCTACTCGAACCACATCGTCCCCGAGTTTGAAGTCATGGAGCTTGACCTTGTGGTGAACGACGACGCTGCCCACCCGGAAAACGTCCATTGCACCGGAGCCGTTGTTCGCTGCCAGGAAGTCAATGATCCCTCCGGCCGTTACCGGGTCTGGCTGAAATTCATCGACACGCCCGAAACGACCTGCAGCCACATCACCTGCCTGGCCCGTCGCGGAAAACACCTCTGCACGTTCTGCGAGAATTTCTGACCTCCGCCCCGGGTATCATCCAACCGCCCCGCGCAGACGCTCCAAAGCCCAAGCGGCATGTTCGGCAATGAGCGGTTCTGCATCCTTCACCGCACGTTCAAGGGCCGGCACAGCTTCTGCCGAACCGCTATTACCCAGAGCCACCGCAACGTTGCGCAACACGCCGCGTCGCTTGGTCCGCAGCATCGGGTACCCCTTGAACCGCGACCGGAAGCCATCCTGATCCAAAGCGATCAACTCCAGCAAGGATGGCGCCGCCAGATCCGGATCCAGCGTGGCATAGGCCATGGCCCGCGGCGGGGAGGAAAACTGGCGCACCCACGGACACACCGATTGGCATTCATCGCACCCGTAAATCCAATTTTTCATGAGCGGCCGTAGCTCCAGTGGGATTGAACCCTTGAGCTCAATGGTGAGGTAGGAGATGCACCGTCGGCTGTCGAGGATCCATGGCGCAGGAAAGGCATGGGTCGGACACATATCCTGGCAACGGCGGCATGACCCGCACGTTCCCGGCCGCCGCGCACCCTCGTCCCGCAGCCCCGCTGCCGGCAAAGCCCGGTCGAGGATGATCTCGCCGAGCAGCAGGTAGGAACCGTAACGCGGCGAGATCAACAAGGTGTTTTTTCCAACAAAACCCAACCCGGCCCGCTCGGCGTGTTCACGCTCCAGCACCGGGCCGGTATCAACATACCAGCGCATCGCGACCCCGCCACCCAACCGGCGGTCAATCGCCTGCCCCAAGGCCTGCAGCATCGGCTCCATCCGTTCATGGTAATCCGGTGCCCACGCATACCGGGCAATTCGTCCCCGCAAGGGATCGTTCCACCAGACCGGATCAGGCTCCGCCACGTAATAGGCCAGCGCCACCACCACGATCGTCTGCGCCCCCGCCACCACCTGCCCCGGATCCACCCGACGCTCCGGATCCCGTGCCAACCACGCCATCTCGCCATGATACCCGGCCTTCAACCAATCATGAAACGCATCCGCCCGCGGCGCCCGCCGCGCCTCCACCACCGCAGCCAGATCGAAGCCGATCGCTTCCGCCTCTTCGAGAATCCAATCGCTGGAGTTCGTGGTGGTCATCGCCCACAAACCTACCATAACCCGGAGGCCGGGGGCGAAACCTTCGTCGCCACCCCCTCACACGACAGCGTCATGCGGTTAAATGAAGCATTGACGTTGTCCGGCCCCATGGTAGGTTGTCCGCACATCGACAGGGGCGCGTTTGCTTTCAGTGAAGCAGATGCTGAGATCCCACATGGGAGACCCTTGGAACCTGATGCGGTTCGTACCGCCGAAGGAAGTCGACGTTCAACGCCATGAACCGTCGATCCACCCGTCGAGGTGGATTTTTTGTTTCATGGCTGCGGCAACGGCTTCCCCGGCATCAACACGGAAGGAATGCCATGACCAACGAAATTGCCGCGGTCGCCATCGAGTGGAAATACCTGCTCGGCTCGACGCCATTGGAAATTACCGCCACCCTCAGTGCCGTCCTCGGCGTATTCCTCATCGCCCGCCAGAACATCCTCGGCTGGCCGCTCGGCATCGTCTGGGCCGCTATCTCGTTTTACCTGGCCTACTATGAGTGGAAGCTGGTGTCGGATGCCATCCTGTATGCGACCTACATTCCCGTTCAGCTGTACTGCTGGATCGTTTGGGCACGGCGCGGGGCATCAACCGAGGCGCCCTTTTCGCCGGCCTGGCTGCCACGACGCACCCAGATCCTGCTGGTCGCCGGTTCGGTCATCGGTGTGGCCGTCTGGGCCGCCGGCATCACCCTGCTGGCCCGCCATCAATGGGTACCGGAACCTTCGCTGCTCGTCCGCGATTCCACCACGACCGTGCTGAACTACGTCGCCCAATTCCTCCAGGCGCGCAAGAAAATGGAGAATTGGGTCGGCTGGCTGATCGTGAACCTTCTTGGTATCCACATCTACTGGATCAAGGACTCGCCAATCTACGCC
>CALBHI010000136.1 GCA_937894535.1 uncultured Verrucomicrobiota bacterium | reverse complement strand
CGGTCAATTGGCCTTGCTGGTTTCCGCCCCACACGACGATGTTGCCGTTGTCGAGGCGCGCGGCCGTCATGTAGTAGCCGCCACTCACCTGCACCACGCCGGTCAAGCCGGGTGGCACGACCACCGGTGGCTGTAAGATATCCGGCTCGTGTTTGCCCCAGGCGGTAACCGTGCCGTCCGCGGTAATCGCGAGCGAATGCCAGGCCCCGGCCGCGATGGCGATCACGTTGCTTAATCCGGCGGGAACCGTTCGTTGTCCGGCGCTGTCATCACCCCATGCCACCACGGTTCCATCCTCCAGCAGGATCAGTCCGTGCTGGTAGCCGAGCGAAACCGCCGCCGCGCTCGGAAGGTTGGTGGGCATGGGGAGGCCGATGAACGCGGCGCCCCAGGACTGCACGACGTTTTTTGGCACGAACGGATTTCCCGCGGGGATTTCCACGGAAAGCGTTGTTTCATACTGGACGCTGATAGCGAAGGAGGCGGTGGAGGTGTTGCTGGAGGGATCCACCGCGGTGATGGTGACGGGGGTGATGCCGAGGGGGAACACACTGCCGCTGGGATGCGAATAGGTCACGTCGGCCGGGAACCCGGAATTGTCGGTAACCTGCGCGGGCGGATAGGTCACCACGGCGTTGGTTTCATTGAAGGGGATGAACACGGTGATGTCCCCCGGCGTCACGATGACCGGGGCGGACACATCCACGCCGGTTCCCGCGAGCGTGACATCAAACGCCGCGAGCGTGGCGTTCTCAACGTGCACGCGCAGGGTGGTTTCGCGGGGACCCAGCGCCGAGGGTTGGAAGACCACCTGCAGGGTGGTGGAAGCCCCGGCGGCGAGCGTGGTGACGAGGTTCGGCGGGGTGAGGATGAAATTGTCGACCTGGTTATTGGTGAGGGCGATGCCGGTGATCCGGATCGGATCGGGGCCGGGATTGCCGAGGGTGACGGTGCTTGGCGCGCTGGGCGTGGTAAGGTCGCGCGGGGCAAAGGCGATGGTGGACACGCCGGAGGTCAGCGCGACCCCCGCCGGGTGCTCCACCGACAGGACGCTCGGCGTGCCGTAGATTTCCACTTCGTCGATCCCGACAGGGAACTCGCTGGCGGCGGTGAGGAGTCGAATGCCGGTCGCGGCCACCGTCGGGAAGGCATAGACGTTGCGCCGGCCCCTTTCCGCGAAATCGAGGGTATAGGTGACCGAGCCGATGGTTTGCCACGCGAGGTCGGGGGTGGCGGCGTTGGGATTGGGCGTGGTGGTGAACTGCAAGGTATACGTTCCGGGCGTGCGATCGATAAATACGCCGCGGTGGTCGCGGCTGAAGGCGACGTGATTGACCGCTACGGGCGTTGCGCCGAGGTTGATGCCAACAAAGCTGTTTATGGTCGCGGCAATCCAGCCGTTCGTATTTCCGTACAATCCGTTGTTGACCGTCGCGATGGTATGCGGGTTGCCGATGAAGTTCGCACCGAACGCCGTTCTTCCCAACGCCAGGTTGAAGGGAACGGCCCCGCCGACCGGCACCTCCGGCGGATAGACGGAGGGCGTGACGACGACCTCGAAGGTGGCGGTGCTGGCGTTGCTTCCGGCGTCGGTGGCGAGGATGGTTACGAGGTTCGTTCCGGCTGACATGAGGCTGGCATTCGGCGGATCAACGATCACGTTCACGGGATTCAAGGCGTTGTCGGTGACGGCAATGGGCGGATACAAAACGCGCACGCCGTTGGTGCTCGCGCCGGCGAAGACGGTGAAGTTGGTTGGCGGCGTGATGACGGGCGGCGTGATGTCCACGCCGTCCCCCGTGAGGTGGAGGTCGTAAACCGGCGTGACGGGATCGTCGGTGACGAGGCGCACGGTCGCGGTGCGCGCGCCGTGGGCACGCGGCGCGAAGGTCACGTCGAACGCGCTGCTGCCGCCCGTTGCGATGTTCGTGTCGAGGCCGGAAGCGTCCAGCGCATAATCGGCGGGATGGGTTCCGATGATGCTGATGCCGGATATGGCCAGCGCGCGCAGGCCATCGTTGCGGACGGTAACGGTCTGGGTGTTGGACGCACCCACGGTCAACGTGCCGAAGGCATAGGCGGGCGGCGTGCCGGTGAGGGCCGAGCCTGCGGGCGCCTCCAACGTGATCAACGCGCGCGGCAGGACGAACAGGTCGAAGCGGCCGGTGGTGCTGAGGCCCACGCTGTCGGTGGCGATGACGGTGATTGCGTTTGAACCGAGCGGGAAAAACGCGCCGCTCGCCGGGTCGGTGGTCACGACCGGCGCGAGGCCCGAATTGTCCGAGGCGGAGGGTTGGGCGAACTGCACCACCGCGCCGGTGCCGGCGGTGATGTAGGTGGTGAGGTTGGTCAGGGGGACTATCACCGGCGGCGTGGTGTCCTCGCTGATTCCGGTGAGTGCGACGGTGAAGGCCGGTTCATTGCTGGAGGAGTTGCTCACCAGCAGCGTGGCCGCGCGTGGGCCGACTCCTTGGGGTTGGAAGGTTACCGAAAAGGTCGTGCTCGTTCCCGGCGGCACGCTGGCCCAGCCGCTGGCGGGAGTGATGACGAAATCCGTGCTGTTGGAGCCGGTCGCCGCGATGCTGGAGAACGACAGCACCGCATCGCCGGTGTTGCGCGCGGTATATGTACGCGTCGATCCGGTGGTGCCGGCTTCGTGTGCGCCAAAGTCGTTGGTGCTGCTGCCGGAAACCAGGGCGGTGTTCACCGGCTCCTCCAGCACGAGGTTGGCGGACGGGTTGTAGCCGTAGAGTTCGATTTCATCGATGGCGACCTGAAGGGAGGTTTGGATCACGATCCGGATCCCGGTGGCTTCCACCGGCAGGAAGGCAAACCGGTTGCGGCGCGCCGGGAACGGGCTTGCTCCCGGATAGGTGATGGGGCCGAAGCTGGTCCAGGCGGAATCCGGCGTGGCGGCGTTGGGGTTCGGCGTGGTGGTGAACTGGAGGGTGTAGGTGCCATTGGCGCGGTCGGTGATGAGGCCGTTGTTGTCGCGCCCGAAGGCGATTTGTTCCACCGGGACGGGTGTGGCGCCGAGATTGATGCCGATGAAACTGTCGGTGGTCACGCCGATCCAACTGCTGGTGTTGCCGTAGAAGCCGTCGTTGACCGCCACGATGCGGTGGGTGGGAAAGAAGGCCTCGTCCTTGGCGAACGCCGTGCCGGAGAAGGCGAGGTTGTTGGGGGAGAAGGCGCCTCCAGTTTCGATCCGTACCGGCGAGGGCAAGGTAACGCTGATGACGAACGATGCGGTGGACGTGTTCGCCGCGAAATCGACCGCGCTCACGCTGACCGTCGTCACGCCGGGCGGGAAGAGGCTGCCGCTCGGCGGGGTGATGTTCACGACGGGATCGTTGTCGGCGTTGTCCGCGATCCCGACGTCGAAGGTGACGATGGCGCCGGCGATGTTGGTGGCGAGCACGGCGATGTTCGTGGCTGGCACGGTGATGACCGGCGGCGTGGTGTCAACGGCGTTGCCGATCAGCGCGGCCTCGAAGACCGGGCTGTGCGGGTCATCGGTTTCCACCAGCAGGGTGGCCTGCACGGTGCCGGTGCCGGGCGGCAGGAAGGCCACACTGAAGCTGGTCGAGGCGCCTGCCGGAAGGTCGTTGGAGATGGCGGCGGTGTCGAGGCTGAAGCCGTTGCTACCGTCGAGGGTGATGCGGCGGATCTGGAGCGGTCCGGGTCCGTCGTTGAACACGGTGATGACGCGGGTGGCGGAGCTGGTGGGATTGACGGGCACGAATTCCAGCGACAGCGGCACGGCGTGCAGCGCCGCGCTGTTCATCCGGTTCGCGGAGATGGACCGCACATAGGCGACGCCGGCGGGTGTATCCAGTTGGCCGGAGGTGTTGCCGCCCCAGAGGACCACCGAGCCGTCGGAACGGTGGGCCATGCTGTGCCAGCGGCCGGCGGCGACGGCGGTCACATTGGACAAGCCCGCGGGTACGTTGCGTTGTCCCTGGTCGTTCAGTCCCCATGCCACCACCGTACCCTCGCGCCGTACGGCCAGGTTATGGAACGTTCCGGCGGCGATGGCCACGACATTTGATAGTCCCGCCGGGATGTCGGTCTGCTGCTCGTCGTTCGAGCCCCACGCCGCTACGGTGCCGTCGCGGCGCAATACGATGGCATGGTGCGCGCCGCATTCGATGGCCACGACGTCGGCCAGGTTGGTCGGGACCGGCAGGATGTCCGACGCCAATTCGCCCCAACCGAACACGCGGCCGTCGTCGGTGACCGCCAGCGACACCCGTTCGCCGGCGGCGATGGCCCGGACCGGAACGCCGTCCAACGCGACCGGGGTGATGGTTTCGCCAAACTGGTCCGTTCCGAATCCCACGACGCTGCCATCGGCCCGGAGCAGGAGATGGTGTGCGGCACCGGCGGCGATGGTTCGGATGCCGGTCAGGCCAAAGGGGTCATTCAACAGATTGAAGGCGTTGTTGCCCCAGGCGGTATAGGCGCCATTCGTCGTCAGGGCCGCGATCAGGGAGTTTCCCGCTTCAACCGCGGTAGGATTCAGCAGGTTGGTCGGGACCTGATTCTGGTTGAAGTCGTTGTTGCCCCAGGCGGTGATGCGTGTCGGCATGGTGCGCGCCACGCCGAGCGGATGTTCGAGACGGAGCTGGGACGGGCCGTAGAGTTCCAGTTCATCGATGGCGATCAGGCTGTCGATGTCGAGTGCGCCGTCGATCACGAGCCGCACGCCGGTGGCGGAAACCGGGGCGAAGGCGAACACGTGGCGGAGGGCGGGGGCGGAGAAGAGGGGGCCACCCGGTTCGGTGTAGGTCGTCGTGCCGATGGTCGTCCATTGCTCGTCCGGCGTGGTTTCATCCGGGTCCGCGACCGTGGTGTATTGCACGGTATAGGTCGAATAGACGCGGTCGGCGAGGAGGCCGTTGTTATCGCGGCCGAAGGCGATACGGGCGACGGCGACCGGCGAGGTGCCGAGGATGATGCCGATGAAGGAATTCGAACTCCCGGCGATCCAGCTGTTGTTGTTGCCGTACACCCCGTCGTTGACGCCGCCGATGGTGTGGGGCGGGGTAGCCAGGGCATCCTTGGCGAACGCCACGCCGCCGGTGGCCAGGTTGTTTGGGAAAAACGCGCCGCCCTCGTCCACCAGGCGGAGGCCGGCGATGGTGAGGCCGCGGCGGTAGAGTTCGATTTCATCGATCGCGATGGCATCGGTCGCGCTCGCGGTCTTGATGCGGAAACCGGTGGCGTCGATGGGATCAAAGGTGAAGGCGTGCCGGAGTGAGGGGTTGGCAAAGTTGGTGCCCCCGGCCGACTGGTAATCCAGCGTGCCGATGGTTGTCCAGTTGCCCTCCGGCGTGTTCGCGTCGGGATGCGCCACGGTGGTGAACTGGAGGGTATAAACGCCGAGCGCGCGGTCGGTAAAATTCGACAGGTTGTCCCGTCCGAACGCCACCTTGTACAGGGGCACCGGGCTGGCCCCCAGGCTGATGCCGATGAAGCTGTTCGCGGTGCCGCCGATCCAGCTGCTCGCATTCCCGTACACGCCATCGTTCACACCCGCGATGGTGTGCGGGGCGACTCCGATTTCGTTTTGGGCGAAGGCTGTGCCGGTGGTTGCGATATTACCGGCTAGGAAAGACCCGCCTTCCTCAACAAAGGCCAGTCCGCCGCCGGAGATGACGAGACTTCCTTGCGCGACCAATGCCGCGAGCGAGAATATGGGTACTATCAGAAGGGGCCGAAGCCGGGGAGGGCGTTTCGGAGGAAAGATCATCGAGGGGCACGGTGCGGATACCAGGATTTTCATGTGTAACAATCCTCCGTGGTCGCAAGCGATACATCCGCGCAGCCATTTCGCGCGGATGATAATAGTGTAGTGGTATACACGATGCCCGAAGGGAAGTATATGGAATCCGTCCGGTGGGGTTCCGATTTTGTAACCTATTGCGAGGGATATGATTGAGTAGTCACGTCAGGTTTACTTGGACCGGAGCGGATGTTTACCTTACGTTGTTGCGGTCCGATTGGTGTGAGGTTGTCGGTTGCTTATGAATGCGGTTGTTATCTTGTGGTCCATGGT
>CALBHI010000135.1 GCA_937894535.1 uncultured Verrucomicrobiota bacterium | reverse complement strand
GTGCCGGGGTGGGCATGGCCGGTGGTCGAGGGAGCAAAGCGGGTGACAAGGCGGTTGGTCATGGGGATGGTTCCGCGGACCGTGCCGAGGTTTGGTTCAAGTGCTTCCGGTGAAGATTCCATCCGGGCAGGAAGGTGTCCATCAGGCGGTAAAAGCGCCGGTTGTGGGAAGGTTCCAGCAGGTGGACGAGTTCGTGGACGACGACATATTCGAGGCATTCCGGTGGATGTTTAGCCAGTTCGGAGTTCAGTCGGATGTGATGCTTGCGGGTATGGCAACTGCCCCAGCGGGATTTCATCTTCTGCACATGCCAGCGGGTCGCATGGACATTCATGGCAGGTTCCCAGCGGGAGACCAGGGCGGGCAGGGCAAGCCGGATCTGGTTCCGGTACCAGGAGTCCAGCAGCGCGGCCCGGGATGACGGCGTGTGCGTACCTGGGCGTACCCGCAGCAGGATGGCGTCGTGCGACACCTCCACGGACGGGGCGGCAGGGATTTCCTCGATCCGCAGGGGAAGCGCACGGCCCCAGACGAAATGCCGTTCGCCGTCGGTAAAGGTGGGGGCTGGAGGAAGGGTCCGGGACAGGATCCGTTCGCGGTGCCGGGCGATCCATGCGGTTTTCGATGCGGCAAACGCCCGGATGTCGTCCAGGGGCATGCGTATGGGGGCGGAAATGCCGACACGTCCATCCGGCGGATAAATGCGCAGATGGATGTTCCGAATCTTTTTCCGCTGCACGGCAATGCGAACCGCATCGACTTCAATGAGACACTCCATGATGCGGAACACTTTACCACGACCGCTTCGGCGAAGGAACCCCCGACTCACCAACCCGCTTCGGTGTCATCCATGTTGAGGCAACGCGCCGAAATGACGCGCAGCTAGCTGCCCTTGACCTGTACACACAATCAATGTACATTCGGTCATGCGTTACGAGTGGAGCTCCGAGAAAAACGAGCAACTAAAGCGGGAGCGCGGTATCTCCTTCGAGCAGATCGTCTTTCATTTATCCGAAGGTGATTTGTGGAAGGTTGCCGACCACCCGAATCAGCGGGCGTATCCGGGTCAGAAAATCTATTTCATTGATGTCGAAGGCTACATCTACCTGGTTCCGCACGTTGTCGAGGCGGATCATATCTTCCTCAAAACCATCATCCCCAGCCGGAAGGCGACGAAAGTATTTCGAGCGGAAGGAGACGAACATGAAAATTGATCGGGAAGAAAAGGAAATCCTGGAGGCCTACGAGCGTGGCGAACTTACCTTGTCCACGCCTTCCAAGAAGGAAATTGCCAAGGTGAAGGCCATGGCGAGAACGACCTTTCGCAAAAATCGACGTGTCACGATTCGCCTTTATGATCATGACCTCAAGGGGATTCAAAAGAAGGCCATGGAGAAAGGCATACCCTATCAAACCCTCATATCCGGCATGATTCATCAATATGTCGAAGGTGATCTGGTGGAAGCCAAGAACGGTTAACACGTGGCTCGTGGGGACACTTCGTGCCCCACAGCCTTGTCGTTGTTCGCCATAACCCTTCGGCCCGCATGGAATCTAGCTTGAAGGTTCGGGGCTGATCGCATAGGTTCAGCACATCCTGATTGAGCGGGTATAGTTCAATGGTAGAATAGAAGCTTCCCACGTGCCCGCTCAGGGAGCTTCGGGCGCGGGTTCGCCTGCCCGGTCAGGGCCTGCCCGGCCAGGGATTCCCGCTACCCGCTCCAGTTTCAACGATGTATCATTTCTACGTAATTCAGTGCCAGTCTAGTGGTCTTCGCTACAAAGGGCATACACAGGATCTCGATGCGCGCATTCGGCAACACAACGGAGGCAAGACCACTACGACGAAACGGGGCGGACCATGGTGCTTGGTTTATTCCGAATCGTTTCCGGATCGAGCCATGGCGGTTGAGCGCGAGAGGTACTACAAGACGTATGTTGGTAGTCGTGAACTCTCGACCCGCATGGAATCTAGCTTGAAGGTTCGGGGCTGATCGCATAGGTTCAGGACATCCTGATCGAGCGGGTATAGTTCAATGGTAGAATAGAAGCTTCCCAAGCTTCGGGCGCGGGTTCGATTCCCGCTACCCGCTCCAGTTAACATATCGCGAATCCACCACCCGTTCCTTTTCGAATTCAGGGCCTCACGATGCGATTCCTACCTGTTCTCTTCCTAAGCTTCGGGCGCGGATTCGCCTGCCCGTCCCGGGCCTGCACGGCCAAGGCTTCCCGCTACCCGCTCCAGTTTTTCCGGAGGTTCCCGTCATGATGCAGCGTTTACTCCCTTTTTTGCTGGCGGTGGGGTCTGTTCAGGCGCAGGACTGGAAACCGGTGGCGGAGGGGAACCGGGCGTTTGCGTTTTCGTTGTACCGGCAGGTGGCATCGGAGCCGGGCAATGTGTTCTTTTCTCCCTACAGCATCTCGACCGCGCTGGCCATGACCTATGTGGGTGCGCGGGGGGAGACGGCGGCGCAGATGCAGTCGGCGATGCACTTCCCCGAATCCCCCGAGGCGTTGCCGGCGGTATGGGCGGCCTGGCAGCAGCAGGTGGATGCCGGGGATCGCAACACCAACCTGGCGCTGCGGGTGGCGAATTCCCTGTGGCCCGACGAGCAGCATCCGTTCCTCGACGCGTATGTGGCGACCATCCGGGAACGGTTTGCCTCGGACGTGTTTCCGGTGAACTTCGCGGAGACGGAGGCGGTGCGGTTGCGCATCAATACGTGGGTCGAGGATGCCACGGAGAAGCTGATCAAGGACCTGATCAAGCCGGGCGTGTTGAATCCGCTGACCCGCATGGTGTTGGTCAATGCCATCTACTTCAAGGGTTCGTGGCAAACGACCTTTGCGCCGGAAGTGACGCGGCCTCAGCCGTTCCATCTGGCCGATGGCGCGGTGATCGAGGTGCCGACGATGTACGGGAAGATGCCGGCCCGGTATGCCGCGTTGGACGGTTTACAGGTGCTCGATCTTCCCTACCGCGGCGACCAGGTTGCGATGTTGGTGGTGGTGCCGGATACGCCGGAGCGGTTGGCCGAACTGGAGCGCGGGTTGGACGTCGCGGTGCTCGACCGCTGGATCGCTGGCGTGAAGCAGACCGAGGTGCGGGTTTTCCTGCCGAAATTCACGATGACGCAACAACTCGGCTTGAAGAAA
>CALBHI010000134.1 GCA_937894535.1 uncultured Verrucomicrobiota bacterium | reverse complement strand
CTCCTTGAAGTTGGTGCCGATGGCCATGGTCTCGCCGACCGACTTCATGCTGACGCCGAGGATCGGTTCCGCGCCGGCGAATTTCTCGAAGGCGAACCGCGGGAATTTCACCACGCAGTAGTCGAGGGTCGGCTCGAACGAGGCCGGCGTCTCCCGGGTGATGTCGTTCGGAATCTCGTCGAGGGTGTACCCGACAGCCAGTTTGGCCGCGATCTTGGCGATCGGGAAGCCGGTGGCCTTCGAGGCCAACGCCGAACTGCGCGACACGCGCGGGTTCATCTCGATCACCACCATGCGGCCATTGACCGGGTTCAAGGCGAATTGCACGTTGGAGCCGCCGGTCTCGACGCCGATGACCCGCATCACGCGGATCGCTGCGTCGCGCATCAATTGGTATTCGCGGTCGGTCAGGGTCTGTACCGGGGCCACCGTGACGCTGTCGCCGGTGTGGATGCCCATCGGATCGACATTCTCAATCGAGCACACGATCACCACGTTGTCCTTGCGGTCGCGCATGACCTCGAGCTCGAACTCTTTCCAGCCGAGGATCGACTCCTCGATCAGGACCGTGTGGTTCAAGCTCGCCTTCAATCCGCCGTAGGCGATCCGTTTCAACTCCTCCATGTCGTAGGCGGTGCCGCCTCCGGTGCCGCCGAGGGTGAAGCTTGGGCGGATGATGACCGGGAAGCCGATCTCCTCTGCCGCCGCCACCGCCTCCTCGACGGTGTGCACCAGCTTGCTCTTCAGGCATTCGACTTTAGCGTCGACCATCGCCTCCTTGAACAGGATGCGGTCCTCGGCACGTTTGATCACGTCCACCTTCGCGCCGATCAGCTCGACCCCGTACTGCTCCAATGCCCCGGTCGCCGCGACTTCCAGCGCCGTGTTCAGTGCGGTCTGTCCGCCCAGCGTGGGCAACAGCGCGTCGGGGCGCTCCTTGGCGATGATCTTGATCACCGCCTCGGCGGTGATCGGCTCGATGTAGGTGCGGTCCGCGGTTTCCGGATCGGTCATGATCGTCGCCGGATTGCTGTTGATCAGCACGACCTCGTACCCCTCCTCGCGCAACGCCTTGCAGGCCTGGGTGCCGGAGTAGTCGAATTCGCAGGCTTGCCCGATCACGATCGGACCGGAGCCGATGATCATGATTTTCTTGATGTCAGTCCGCTTAGGCATCTTGTTACCCGTTGATGGTTGAGTGTTGGATGGTGGAGGGTGGATGGTGCGCCATAACCTATTCCCATTCGATGGTGGCCGGGGGCTTGGAGCTGATGTCGTACACGACGCGGTTGACGCCGCGGACTTCGTTGATGATGCGGGTGGCGATCCGGTCCAGCGTGTCGTAGGGCAACCGGTACCACTCGGCGGTCATGCCGTCGAGGCTGCGCACCGCGCGCACCGCGATGACATTCTCGTAGGTCCGGTCATCGCCCATCACCCCGACCGACTGCACCGGCAACAGCACGGCGAACGATTGCCAGATGTCGCGGTAGTTCGGCAGCTTGACCACTTCTTCCTGCACCCGCAGGTCGGCCTGTTGCAGGATCGAAACCCGGTCCGAGGTGACCTCGCCGAGGATACGCACGGCCAAGCCCGGGCCGGGGAATGGTTGGCGATCGACCACGCTGTCGGGCAAGCCCAATTCGCGGCCGAGCGCACGCACCTCGTCCTTGAACAGCTCGCGCAGCGGCTCGACCAGTTGGAATTTGAGGTCCGGCGGCAACCCGCCCACGTTGTGGTGGCTCTTGATCGTGACCGAAGGGCCGCCGATCGGGGAGATGCTCTCGATCACGTCCGGATACAGCGTGCCCTGGGCAAGGTACTTGATGTCGCCCATGCGGCGGGCCTCTTCGGCAAATACATCGATGAAGGTCTTGCCGATGATCTTGCGCTTATGCTCGGGATCGGTCACGCCGCGCAGGTTGTCGAAAAACAACGCCCCGGCCCGCGAGACGCGCAGGTCGATGCCGAGGGCTTCGCCAAAGAGGCGCTGGACCTGATCCACCTCGCCGAAGCGGCAGACGCCATTGTCCACGAATACGCAGTGCAACTGGGGGCCGATGGCGCGGTGGAGCAGGGCGGCCACCACCGACGAATCCACACCGCCACTCAACCCGCACAAGACATGGTCGGTCCCGACCTTGGCGCGGATGGCCCGGATGTTCTCCTCGATGAAGCTCGACATCTTCCAGTCGCCCTTGCACCCGCAGACATCGAAGAGGAAGTGGCGCAGCAAGTGTGCGCCCTGCGGCGTGTGCACCACTTCCGGATGGAACTGCAGGCCAAACCGCCGGTTGGTCGCGTCAGCCATCGCCGCCACCGGACAGGAGCCGGTCTTCGCGGTCGCGCGGAAGCCCTCGGGCAGCGCACCGACCTGGTCGCCATGGCTCATCCACACCTTCAGCCGCGGGTCGAGACCGGCGAACAAGGGATGGGCATCCACCACATCGATCTCCGCAGAACCGAATTCGCGGTGCTGGCCCTTGTCCACGCGGCCGCCCAGCTCCTGGGCCATCAACTGCATGCCGTAGCAGATGCCAAAGAGCGGAAGGTCGAGGTGGAAAACCGCCGGATCGGGGCGAGGTGCCTTCGCGTCGTATACGCTCGCCGGTCCGCCCGACAAGACTACCCCGCGCGGTTTGCGTGCGGCGATGGCCGCGGCCGGGGTGTCGAAACGGAGGATCTCGCAATAGACCTGCTGCTCACGGATGCGCCGCGCGATCAGTTGGGTGTACTGCGATCCGAAATCGAGAATGGCAATCCAGTCGTGCGCCATGATCAACCCTTCCGGTCCACGAGCTGGATGAACCGCTCGAAGAGGTGCGCGGCATCGTTCGGGCCGGGCGCGGCCTCGGGATGGTACTGCACGGAAAAAACCGGCAGCTTCGTGTGGCGCTGACCCTCCGACGTCTTGTCGTTCAGGTTGATGTGGGTCGTTTCGACATCGGCCGGCAGCGAATCCTTGTCCACCGCGAACCCGTGGTTCTGCGACGTGATGTCCACCCGGCCGGTGGCGA